>JBLIFO010000090.1:0-10990 GCA_047633875.1 Marinoscillum sp.
GGTGAATGAGTACTTGGAACATCACCGTCGAACAGATGATGATGGTTCGTCAGAATTTATCTTGGAATGACAGGAGACTTTCAGTCTTTGCCTAAACTATGGCGCTTTCAGCCCATAGTGGTTTATTAATTCCAAAAAGAGCCTCTAATTTTTGTTCAGCGAATAGTATTCAGAGGTATCCATTTTACGAAACCAAAAAACTCAATACCGAGGACCGAAAACCGATCGCCATACATTAGTAATTTATAGCTCAATAATTCCTATAGTAATTCCAGGTCTTCGCGATCACTTGGTCATAAAGCGGCGCAGTAAACTCCTCGAACATCCATTGTGGATTGGGGACCGGCATATCTACTTTGTTCACAAGAGCAGCATCTTCTGGACTTAGTGCTCTTTCGTCACCATTGAAGCTGGCCCAGCTAATCGCCCAAGTATAAGCACTTGGAAATTTTTCCTGTGAGACTACTTTTTTCAATCCATTGTCAAAAATCTTGAAATCCAATACCCCATTGCCAGTGATAGCTTTTTCATGAACTGTCACAATGGCTTTCACTGTACCATATACCGGAGCTCTTCCACGTTCAGAGAGCAATACACTGTCCTTGTTTACCTCCTTTGTGGTTTTATTCATGAAGACATTGCCCAAAGCAAATTGATCGAACTGCATTTTTATGACTTGATCTACAAACTCCAGGTTTTGGGCCTTGGCTTCATCTGGTGTGTAAAACCTCACATAGTCATTGATGGGTTGGTTATGCAGGTATTCATTGATTTTATTGACAAAGAACTCATGGCGAATATCAAACATTCTGGCAGGAGATGGGATCGGCTCTACTACCACTTTTAGCGTTGCGTAAAAAAATGCCTCCTGTAGTTTGTCGGTAACATCTTTGTATCGAGGTGAGTAGTCTTGTACGCGTAAGAAGTGTCGATGTGCTTCGATTGCACGATTTCGGTCATTTTTCTGAGAGAGCGCTTGCAAGCCAAGCTCATAGCGAGCTGCTGCCGCATTTTGCCTTGCAGTTGCTAGTTCAGCATCATATTTTACTGGGTTCGGGATTGACTGCATACAAGCTGGACACCTTAGGATTTGATCATAAAACCCATTTATCGCAGCATAGTCAGTAACTATTGATTCCCATCGCAAAGGATCAGCCACTGATTTTGCTCGTTGGATATTGCGGAGATGCGTGCTAACCCCTAGGTTATAGGCTCTAGTCAACGTAGATTCTGCTTTCTGACTGTCTTCGTTGGATCGCAACCTGTTTATCGCTTGATAAACGGCCTTGTCATACTCACCTTTTTTCAGTGCTTTCTTGCCACTTGAGCAGCTTGTAAGTACTAGGAAGGCGGTTGACCAAAGAAATAAATTTAAAATTATGCGCATAGTCAGGTGGTTTAAGGACTAAGATAATAGTACCGAAATAAACCAATTGTATAAATCATCCCATTTGTGTATGTATTAATTGAAGAAAAATTGATATTTTGAACTTCAATTAACCTAAACCGTCAAATCATGCCACTACTCGCCAAAGATTTTGTACCTCAAAAAATCAAAGGAGGAATGTTTAAATCTGGTAAAATCCAAACTTTTCAGGAAGTGTTGGAAGCTGCCAATCAATGGATTACGCAGAATAATCACATCGAAGTGCTCAATGTAGAAACTGTTGTACTTCCAAATATTCACGAAAGTGATGAAGAAGGAAGTCAGGATACAGAGCTTTGGACAGGTGGCGAGTCTAGTTCCAATTGGTATCAGCTATTGAGAGTTTGGTATCGTGACTGATTAAGACTCATTTCTAAGTACTTCTAGAGGGCTTTGCCTTATTATGTCTCTACTATTGAGGAGGCCTATGATCACCGTAATACTAGTGATGATGGCACCCACCCCAAGCATTTGTAGAAGGTCTGGTACGAAAGTGAATTCAAATACGAATTTGCCTAGAAGCGTCGTGGTGATACCTGCGATGACGATCCCAGACAATGCACCTAGCAACCCCAGAAAGAAGTATTCTGCAAAGATGATAGTCCAAAGTGTACGGCTAGAGGCACCCATAGTACGGAGCAGTACATTTTCGCGCATGCGCTGAAAGCGACTAAGTATAATGGACGAGATCAGCATGATGATACCAGTTCCAATGCTGAAGTACGCCATAAAACGTATCACAAAAGCAATCTTTGCCAAGATGTCCTCAAGGGTTTTCAAGATGAGTTCTAGATCAATGATGGAAACATTAGGGAAACTTCGAACGACAGCTTGCTGGAAGCGGGCGGAGGTTTCATTATTGTTGATACGAGTGATGAGCACGTGAAATTGCGGGGCATTTTCGAGGACACCTTTTGGGAAAACCACTAAAAAGTTGGTCTGAACCCTGCGCCAATCCACTTCTCTGAAACTTCCAATATAGGTTTTCAACACTGCTCCCTGCACGTTGAAGAGCAACTCATCACCCAGTTTCAATTCTAGATTCTCTGCATATCCGCTCGAGACTGATACAAATATGGAATCTGCATTTGAGGTGATTTCGCTGGTCCAAACGCCTTCTGATAAAGTCTCAGAAGAGATCAAGCTGTCGCGATAGGTGACACGATATTCTCGGTTATACGCCCAATCGGGAGTGGTAATGGTCGTGTCATTATAAGCTTCGTTTTTGCTCACGCCATTTATTTCCAAAAGTCGCATGGTGACAATTGGCACTTCCTGCATCACGGGTAGGTCATAGTCAAGCGTTAGGTTTCTAATTGCTTCTTTTTGTGGGGTTTGAATATCAAAAAGGACAGTATTGGGGCGGTCTTCAGCGCCTGCTATGGATACCCGGTCCACAAGCAATGACTGCATGAAAAGTAAAGTCGCAATGAAAGCCGTACCCAAGCCGAGCGTAGTGATGAGCAATGAGGTTTGATTGTGTGGCCTATAGAGATTCGACAGCCCTTGTCTCCAAGCATAAGGCAAAGTAGAAGGCAGTAGTTTTTTGATGGTCAGGGCCAAACCTTTGCCAATCAGACCGAGAATCACCACTGTAATCACCAACCCAAATGCGAAGAAAGTTGCATTCTTGAATGAGCCAATTTGAAGATAAATCAACAGCAATACGAAAAGGAAGATCACCCCACCTACCAAAATCTGAATACCATCAATTTTATTATTACCTGATTCACTTTCTGATCTAATCGCCTGAAGTGGGCTGATATTTCTGAGAGAAACCAATGAAATCAACGCAAATAAGATGGATACCACCGATCCGATACCTATTCCACTCAAAATGGAAAGCCAAGAGATGGAAGGAGTTAGCTCGACAGGGATAAAATCCTTGACCAATTCTGGTAAATAGAGATGAAGCGCCACACCCATCAAGGCTCCAAGTATAGAACCAATAATCCCAAAAAAGGCTACTTGATAAATGAAAATGGAAATCGCCTGACCTGATTTCATTCCTAAGCATCTCAAAGTTGCCACAGTGGCTACCTTATCTCGAGTATATACGAACATTGAGCTAGCCACACCTATGCACCCAAGCAGCAGCGCTGTGAAGGCCACCAATTCCAGAAAGTTGGACAAGTCTTTGAAAGCACTACCTGTATCCGTTTTGCGCTTTTCAATGTCCTCTACATCAAAACCCTTTTTATCAGCCTCAGCTACTAGCTGCGACCATTGACCAGTGGTATCTATTTCAGGACTGAACTGAAAATAGTTGAGATAATTGACACGACTACCCTTTTGGAAAAGCTGGGTTTGGTCCAGCACATTGAAAGAGATATAAACTACAGGTGCTGCTGAAGCACCGATATCCGTTTGTCCGGGAATTTTGTGGAGCCTTCCGATTACCTCGAAATTTTGGGTGCCAACTTTTACATCGTCACCTATCTCCACACCGTATTGGATCATCAACTTGTCGTCCACCAGCGCGAATGCTCCCTTTTGGAAACGCTCCGCTGCATCCACAGGTGTAGTTTCGATATTGCCGTAATACGGGTATTTTCCCGAAAGGGCTCTCACTTGGGCTAGGCGAGTGCCATCTGTACGAGGGAAATATACCATGGAAGCGAAGTAGGTTTCTCGAGACATTTCTCCCGAAAGCCCATAAAATGCCAACATCAGACTGTCTGGAAGCGGTTTGCTCCCTTGGATGGAAACATCCGCACCTATCAGGGTTTTGGCTTGCTCGTCTATCTCTTTGAGGAGGTTTTCCCGAAAGGAGGTGATTCCCACCAATGCCGCAATACCCAACGAAATGGACATTACAAAAAGCAGGAGTTTGCCTTTGCTTCTACGTCCATCACGAATGGCCATCAGCAGTGGCCAAAATCTAGAATATTTTGTCGGTTTAATTTTTACTTGACTGTCCAAAGTGAATGATTAATGTACGGAGACAGTGGACTCTACCAATCTGCCGCCTTTTAGTTTGATCGTTTTATCTGTCTTGTTTGCCAGCTCATTGTCATGCGTGACGATGACGAGTGTGGTGCCCTGCTCTTTGTTGAGACCAAATAGCAATGCTTCTATGGACTGACTGGTTTCTTCATCCAAATTACCTGTTGGCTCATCGGCGAATAAGATTTTTGGCTGATTAGAAAATGCCCTAGCGATAGCCACACGCTGTTGCTCTCCTCCTGATAGCTGATTTGGATAGTGATTCACGCGATCTGCCAGTCCCACACGCGCCAAGAGTTCCTTTGAGCGGTTTTGAATATCTTTTTCTCCTCTTAGTTCCAGCGGAACCATCACATTTTCCAGTGCCGTTAGCGTTGGGATGAGTTGAAAATTTTGGAAAATAAATCCAACAGACTGATTGCGGAGCTGAGCCAGATCATCTTCACTCAGTGCGTTGAGCAGGACATTGTCTAGCGTGATTTGGCCTTCTGTGACTTTGTCGAGACCGGCACATAGCCCAAGTAACGTAGTTTTCCCACTTCCTGATGGGCCAACTATCGCCATGGATTCTCCCGCGTCTATTGAGAAATTGATATTTTCTAATACGGTGATTTTCTTTTGACCGCTCTTGAAAGTTTTCGTGAGCGCATTTACTTGAAGTATAGAGGACATTAAATGAGGTTTAAATCTTTCAAAACGAAATCGGTAGCATCATGTTTATTAATTTCGAAGCTTAGTTTTTTGAAACCACTTTAATTGAGGCTTTCCAATCGCAATCTTCGCCCAATTTATGCTCAACCGAACAATTTTTCTTTTTATAGTAGGCTTCTTCGTGACGCATTGTACATCCCCAGATAAAAAAGCTACCCAAGTACCGACGACCACCAAAGCAGTAGACGAAGTAGTCATGAAAGACCGGCCAGTTATTTTATTTTTTGGCAATAGCATCACCGCAGGTTATCAGCTGGATCCAGCTGATGCTTTTCCTGCGCTGATTCAAAAGAAACTTGATTCTTTGGGATTTAATTATTTGTCACTGAATGCTGGACTGAGCGGGGAAACGACTGCTGGAGGGCTCAATAGAATTGATTGGGTACTTAAAACCGTTCCATCTATTTTCGTGCTAGAGCTTGGAGCAAATGATGGACTCAGGGGGCTGGATCTGAATGAAACAAAGAAGAATCTAATTGCTATAATTGAAAAAGTTCGAAAGGCAAATCCCGAAGTGAAAATCTTACTTACAGGTATGCGAGTGCCACCAAACCTTGGTGTTGATTATACTTCTCAATTCGTAAATCTCTTTTCCAACATCGCCGAATCAACTAAAGTTAATTTTCTACCATTCATATTGGAAGGAGTAGCAGGAGACCCAGACCTAAATCTGGAAGATGGTATTCACCCAACCCCGAAGGGTCATCGTATACTAGCTGAGAATGTATGGTCACACCTCGAGCCTATGCTTGATCCAAATCAGTCATTATGAGTGTTATAGAGCATTTTCTGGTACAAGCAGCAAATTTTGTCTGGGGTACGCCTTTGCTCATAGTGCTATTGGGAGGAGGGATTTTCTTCACAGTTTACTCTCGTTTTTTACCATTTCGATATTTGAAGCATGCAGTAAATGTGCTGCGAGGTAAATACGATGATTCGTCAGATCCTGGAGACATCAATCATTTTCAGGCGCTTTCAGGTGCCTTGGCTGCCACCATTGGTATGGGAAATATCTCTGGAGTAGCCGTGGCAATTGCCATGGGAGGCCCTGGTGCTATTTTTTGGATGTGGGTGAGTGCCTTTTTTGGTATGGCCACAAAGTTTTTCACTTGCTCACTTGCCGTAATGTATCGCGGCAAAGACTCTGAAGGTCAGCTACAAGGTGGGCCCATGTATTTTATTAGAGAAGGATTAGGCAAGAAGTGGATGCCATTGGCAGTGTTTTTTGCTGTGGTTGGTGTTTTTGCGGGCACGCCTATCTTTCAAACAAATCAAATAGTACAAGCTGCAAAGGATATCATACTTATCCCAAATGGAATCACAACGGAGAGTCTTTACGTGGATCTTAGTATTGGTGTAATCATAGCTATTTTGGTTGGATTGGTCATTTTCGGAGGGATCAAACGCATAGGTGTGGTGGCGAGTAAGCTCGTGCCAGCCATGGTACTTTTATATGTTGGGAGTGTCCTTTTAATCTTGGCGATCAATTTTGAGTCACTTGGGAGCTCATTACTTTTAATCATCACAGATGCATTCACTGCAGAGTCAGTAATGGGAGGAGCTGTAGGCGCTTTGATAATAACTGGTGCCCGCAGGGCTGCTTTTTCAAATGAAGCAGGCATTGGCACAGCACCTATGATGCATGGTGCTGCCAAGACCTCTGAGCCTATACGGGAGGGATTAGTTGCGATGCTCGGGCCTGCTATTGATACACTGTTGATCTGTACTATGACAGGGCTTTGTATTCTAGTGACAGGTGCTTGGCAATCTGAAGATGTCAATGGTATCACCATGACGGCACTTGCTTTTAGCAATAGCCTTCCTGGAGTGGGGCCTTATATATTGGCTTTGTGTGTGTTGATATTTGCTTTCACCACACTTTTTGGATTGGCTTACTATGGTAAGAAATGTCTTTCTTTCCTCATTGGCGAACGATATTCATTCATTTTCAATTATTGGTATATATTTTTAGTGGTAGTTGGGTCAGTCACCACATTGGAAGGTGTAATCGCTTTTGTCGACCTTACATATGGACTTATGGCATTCCCAACTATGATTGCTGCCACACTAATGGCTCCAAGGGTTTTGGCTGCAGCCAAACTTTATTTCAATAAACTAAATGGATAGTTTTTCTCCATTCAACTATCGGATAGGTACAATGATCTTTAATAATTCCTTCCTAACCGAAATCACATCAGTCCATTAAAAATGACGATGATCTTTACTTTATATTTGCCGACTATTATAGAAATGCTATGAGAATCATCATTGCGGGTGCTGGGGATTTGGGATTTCATCTTGCCAATTTATTGGCCTCTGAAAAGCAAGACATCATATTAATCGATCAAGATAGTGCTGTATTAGAGCATGCATCCAATCATTTGGATGTGCATACGATAAAAGGTAGCAGTACTTCTATTAGTATACTCGAGGAGGCAAGCGTTTCAAAGGCTGATCTTTTGATAGCGGTGACTTCCATAGAAGAGACCAACCTCGCTACTGCGATGATTGGTAAGACACTTGGAGCGAAGAAAACAATTGCGCGGATCTCAAATATTGAGTTTTTGCAACAGCGAGAGAAATGTGATCTGAGGCTTATGGGGATAGATGAGATCATCTCCCCGGAATCATTGGCAGCTCGCGAGATCAAAAGGCTTTTGAAGCAATCTGCTCTTACGGACATGTTTGAGTTTGAAAAAGGGATGCTCTCATTAATTGGCGTTACAGTTGATGAAAAGTCAGAGCTTTTAGATAAAACGCTTACTGAGACAGCCTATCTCAATCCCGATCATAATTTCACTACTGTTGCTATTTTAAGAGACAATCAAACCATTATTCCTTACGGTGAAAATAGATTTAAAATCAATGATCATGCGTACTTCATCACTGAGCCAAGCGGAACTGAACGTGTGATGTCCCTATCGGGAAAGGAGCAGATAGAAATCAAAAATATAATGATCCTAGGCGGAAGTAAAGTTGGGATCAATACCGCTAAACAATTAAGTAAAAAATACAATATCAAGCTTGTCGAGATCGATAAGGAGAAGTGTTTCAGATTGGCAGATGAACTTCCAGATACGATGATTATCAATGGAGATGCTCGTGATATTAATTTATTGAAGGAAGAAGGCATAAGTAGAATGGATGCCTTTATTGCCGTGACAGGCAATTCTGAAACCAATATTATTTCTTGTCTGGTAGCTAAAAACCATGGGGTAGGTAAAACAATAGCAGCAGTTGAGAATATGGATTATATCCATCTTTCACAAAATATAGGGGTTGACACCCTGATCAATAAGAAACTTATTGCAGCGAATTTTATCTTCCGTTATATCAGGAAGGGTGAAGTGCTGAGCTTAACGAGTATCCACGGTGTGGATGCAGAAATCTTAGAGTTTGAGGTTCAGCCAGATTCAAAAATTCTTAAATCAGAGCTTCGTAACATAGAGTTTCCGAGAACGGCCATTATAGGTGGGGTTATCAGAAAAGGCGTAGGACATACTGTTAGAGGTAATTTCAGCTTTCTACCGAAAGATCGGGTTGTGGTACTTTCAAAATTGGAGTGTATCCACAAAGTAGAAGGGTTTTTCAAGTAATATGCTTTTTAATAAACGTGTAATAGTCAACATTTTGGGCATCCTCTTGATGCTAAATGGTGTCTTTATGCTGTTCAGTATTCCATTTAGCCTCTATTACCAAGAGGGCGATTTGACATCCATTATTTTGTCTTCAGCTATTACTACCTCATCAGGACTTTTGATGTGGTTTTTCACAAAGGACAATCTTGACAAAGAACTCAAAAAACGTGATGGATACCTTGTGGTAACATTAGGCTGGCTGATTATGTCCTTTTTTGGGTCCTTGCCATACATCTTGAGTGGATCCATACCGAATTTGACGGATGCTTTTTTCGAGACTATCAGCGGATTTTCTACCACTGGTGCTTCTATATTAACAGATATTGAATCTGTTAATAAAGGGATTTTGTTTTGGAGGAGTTTGACCCAATGGATTGGTGGGATGGGAATCATCGTATTGACGGTGGCCATACTGCCAATATTGGGAATTGGTGGGATGCAGTTATTTGTAGCAGAGGCACCAGGTATTTCGCCTGACAAACTTCAACCAAGAATCACGGAAACTGCCAAGCGTCTTTGGTATATTTATTTAGGGTTGACATTCGCCGAGACATGTCTGCTTTGGATTGGTGGGATGACTTTTTATGATGCTATTAATCATGCGTTGACGACCATGGCAACTGGCGGATTCTCTACTAAAAACGCCAGTATTGCCTACTTCACCTCACCTTATATCCAGTATGTAATTATTGTTTTCATGTTTTTGGCTGGGACCAATTTCACTATGACGTACTTGATCTTGCACAAGAATTTTCGCAAGGTTTTGAATAATGAGGAGTTTAGGTTTTATGCAGGATTTTGTCTTTTGGCAAGTGCTATAGTTGGATTTGTGATCTTTGGAATGGGGTATGACGGACTGGAAAAATCTATGAGAGACGCATTGTTTCAAGTAGTTTCTATAGTCACTACCACAGGATATGTTACCGCCGATTATACCTCATGGTCATCTTTTATTACCATACTTTTTGTGGTCATGATGTTCGTAGGGGCATCAGCTGGCTCTACTGCTGGAGGGGTAAAAATTGTAAGGCATGTGATCATTATTAAGAATAGTTTCATGGAAATCAAGAGGCAGCTTCACCCTAATGCTGTGATACCCATTCGAATTAATGGCAAGGCAATTTCCAGAGAAATCACCTACAATATTCTGGCTTTTATCATGATCTATATTTCCATTTTTGCGGCTGGATCAATTTTAATGGGAATATTGGGTGCTGATTTTAATACTGCTATTGGAGCAGTGGCCACCTGTCTTGGCAATATTGGTCCGGGTATCGGAAATGTAGGTCCTCTTGATAATTTTGCATCAATATCAGCACCAGGTAAATGGTTGTTGGCATTTTTGATGTTACTTGGCAGGCTAGAACTATTTACGGTATTGATGTTGTTCACTCCATATTTCTGGAAAACAAACTAACAAATGGAATTCATTCTCAGCTTTCTTATCTGGAGTCCTGACCCCAGTATTTTCACTATTCCAGTGGTAGACCATCCAGTGAGATGGTATGGCCTTCTTTTCGCTGGAGGTTTTATCGCTTCGCAGCAGGTGATGTTTTGGCTTTTCCGGTCTGAAAACAGACCAGAAAAGGATGTAGAAAAGCTGACACTTTATATGGTTATCGCCACGGTGGTCGGGGCAAGGTTGGGTCATTGCCTATTTTATGATCCAGTGCATTATCTATCCAATCCTTTAGAAATATTGAAGGTTTGGGAAGGAGGACTCGCAAGTCATGGCGGGGCGCTTGGGATTATTCTTGCAATTTATCTCTTTTCTAGAAAGTACCCACAATACCCTATGCTTTGGATTGTAGACCGGATGGTAATAGTGGTTGCACTGACCGGAGCAATGATCCGTACTGGAAACTTCATCAATTCTGAAATGGAAGGCCAATTGACGAATTCAGATCAGGGAGTTGTTTATGCAAGATTCACGGAAGACTTACTTCGTTACGACGACCGGAAAGTTGATGATGTGTCATTTTTTTCAGGTGGAGATATGGTGAGCGAAGTGCCTGGGATCTATCCGATCACTGCTAAAATAGTCTACAACCGTGGTGTTGTTTTGACTGAAGCGGATCGCATGTTTTATGAAAATCAACTGAGAAGTGCGCTCTTGAGATATTCCGAGGTAGTTCAGCATATTGATTTTGGGCAGGATCAGCCGCTAGCTTATAAGTTTTATGAAGAAGATCATAGATGGATCGCAGAAATCTATGGATTGGGCAAAGTGCGACATGCTGCTCAGCTTTATGAAGCATTCTACTGCATA
>JBLIFO010000091.1:0-10923 GCA_047633875.1 Marinoscillum sp.
CAGTGAATATATAAACACTTTCTTCACTTCCTGAAAACTTAAAGAAAAGGGTCTGAAGGAGAATAAATGCTGCAAGTATGGCGAGTAACCATTCGAAGATTATTTTCATGGGTTATAATGTTGGTTGATTCAATTTAAGCATTCAAGAACTCCTAAACCAAAATAACGGTAACCTATTAAACTAAGAAAGCCCCACTCATTAGAGCGGGGCTATCACCAACCTAACCTAACTAAAAATGATTTACTACTCTAATGATCAGTATTGAACCAATACTGTGCCAAAGTGTAGCATGGATGGTGATATATTTCTTAAAAAAAAATTAAATAAATGTCCTCCAATTGAAAGATAAATGATCAATCATAGACCATTTTGGGAGAGTGTTCTTGCGTCAGCAACGTCTCAAAGAGACTTTGCATACTATCAAAATCCCATGGTTTGGAAACATATGCATGTATGCCAAATTCCGCATTGGCTTCTTCCAATTCTTCCTTTTTAACAAAACCACTCAAGATGATCCTTTTGATATTATCATCATAAAAATGAACTTCTCTAAGAAAATCAGTGCCTATGAGTTCTGGCATACGATGATCAGAAACGACAATATTGACCTTGTTTTCCTTTATGATTTCCATCCCAGTGATAGGATTATCTGCAATGATCACATTATAAATTCGTCTAAAGGCTGATTTGAAACTTCGAAGATTGGCATGCTCGTCATCAACGTAAAGAACGGTATATTCTTTTGGTGCTCTCATAGTGTAAGGTTGTAACAGCCAATATAAATCAAGTTGACTATAGAAAATAAAAAATCTAGGCTAGACGTGTTATTTTCTTAGGTGAAACAGGACGTATCAGTTCTTAACCGAAATGAGAATATTTGACTTTCTAGTTTTAAACTTTATTTGTACCAATATCGCCATCACTACTCCGAAAGCTAATCCAGCAGCAGCAATTACATTATAGACTATTTTAGTGAATTTCAAATCAAGATAATGTTCGATCATATAGCCAATAAATGAGGAAGACATTCCTGTCTCTCCAAGAGCTCTCTTCACATCCCAATGCCAATCTGTGAGCGGACAATATCCGATCACTCCTTTGTACAGACCTAAGAGCATCCAAGCTGTGAAAGTGAGTAAAAGTGCAAGCGCATGGGCTTTTCTGGTAGTTTTAGATATCCAGCCGATCAAAACAAAAATGACGAATGCAGAATGGAACAAAGTGAAGAATAAATCCAATTGATTAAGCATATCCTGCACTTATCGAAAATAATGCCAATCTATATTGACTTTACTTTAATACATCTTTTGTAAAAGAGGCTTGCCCATCTATACTATGATCATACGAAAGACCAAGAAGCTCGGTAATCAATGGATATATGTGTACATTCTCTAAAGGAGGCAAGCGATAGCCAGACTTGATTCTAGGACCTTTTATGTAGAAAATTGCTCCCATCTCTTCACATTTGAATGGATCAAATCCATGTGTACCTCCTTTTACAACCTTGGGACGATCAATAATCACTGTTGGAGGATCTGTTTGCAGCATAATGTCTCCTAATCTGTCTTTATTTTGGAGGTTTAAATAAAGTGGCAAACTTTCACGCGTATAAGTATCTATAGATTCGTTTTGCTGAAGTTGATAAAGCAGCTTTTGTCTTTTTATGCTATCTGGTTGATAGATCATAGTAGGCATGCTATAAGTGATCTTAGCATCTTCAAGATCTACCAATTCGGGCAAAAAAATTCCCCTATTCACATCGACCATACCATGATCAGAAACGACAATGATATTGACTGGAAGATCCAACGAGTCTATCTCCTCCAGGAACAATCCTAACAACCTATCAATTTCTAGCACTGCGGCCTTGGTCCTCTCATGCTCTGGCCCAAATGAATGCCCCGCATCGTCAACTAATGAAAAATAGGTTGATATAAAATGCGGACGAATTTCTGGTTCCAACATCAGCCAATCCTTCACTTTTCTGAAGCGAAAACTATTTGGAACAGCACCATTGTATTCGTAGTAGTAGGTAGGTTGACCTTCCTTTTGAATCACTTCTGAGCCTACCCAAAAAACTGATCCGGAGAGCATTTCCGATTGATCTGCTAGTGTCCAAAGTGGCACACCTGTATACCAAGAGCTATCTCTCACAGCAGCCTTATCTGAGATTTTATACCGAGCATTTTTTGCGCGACTGTAAAATTCATTGCTCACCAAACCATGGTGAGCAGGATACAAACCAGTCACCAAAGTATAATGGTTTGGGAAAGTTTTAGAAGGGTAAGAAGGAATCAAGCGTTTTGTGCTTGAACCATTTTCAGCAAGGGATAGCAAGTTCTTAGCACCATACTTTTCCGCATAGTCATGGCGAAAACCATCTATGCTTATCAAAATCACATATTCTTGTTGCTGTGCGTTGACACTATTTTTGGCGTCCTTGCTTCTGATTTGATTTGAAGAAAATTCCTCATAGGTCATTGACTGGCCTATAAGAAAAGAAGGTAATGAGAAAAGGAGGATTAGGTAAATTCTATTCAATATCAAAGTAGTTATCGCGTGAAACAGACGCGCCAATTTATTGAATCTAGTGCTCGATTTAGTTT
Organism: Marinoscillum sp.; assembly: GCA_047633875.1. Lineage (GTDB taxonomy): Bacteria > Bacteroidota > Bacteroidia > Cytophagales > Cyclobacteriaceae > Marinoscillum. The sequence goes on from JBLIFO010000091.1 coordinate 2,608, forward strand.
AAAGATCAAAAAAAATCCCTTCGGAATTTCGAAGGGATTCTAATATCAAATCTCCCCTTGAGTATCAAGAAAGTCTTACAAACTCATCTACCTCCTTTTTGATTTCCTCAGATTTCACTCTCAAAGCAGCTGGTGATATATCTACAGAAGCTTTCAAAGACTCGAACAACTCTGATTTTCTATTGAGCTTAATTTCGAATGCCTCTGGGTCAATTTCAGGTTCATTAGTTTTCTTAAGACTCGCTAAAGTCTTTTTATCCTTTTTAATCTCTTCCTTCATGAGAGGCAGTAATTCTTCTATTGCTTCACGAGCAACATGGAAATTTCTTTGCTCAATTGCTTTATCCAGCTTAGTGGAAAGCACCTCAAATGTCTCTTTTATCTCACTCCCTGAATTAGCATAGGTTAAGATGACCATGCCAAAGAACGTAGCGAAAAGCATGGTCGTTTTGGTGAATTTTTTCATGGGTATTCTGCGTTAGTACACCCCAAATATAGTAATATATTTTAAAATACTCAATATCAGCTAATTAACTACCATTACATGAAGTTAATATTCTTCTTTCATAGCTATATCTCTCTCATGCAGTATTATAAAAAAAGCCCCATTGGAATATCCAGTGGGGCTTTTTTGTGATTTCGAACAATAGTTATTTTAACTCGTCTACCTTTTCTTCTATTTCATCTTTGGTTCCTTCCAAAACCTCTGTTGAAGTCTCTCCATTTTCTGTTATCTCGATAGTTCCAGTCATATTTTGACCATCTTCTCCACTGATTTTAACGATAACTTCTTTGGACTCCACTAGCTCTACTTGGTTTACCATAGCAGCTGCGCCATGAGATACGCCACCATGTATTTCACCCAATATCGGAGCAATCACTAAACCTACAAGGCAAGTAAGTTTTATCAAGATATTCATAGAAGGCCCTGAAGTATCTTTAAATGGATCACCAACCGTATCACCTGTAACAGCTGCCTTATGAGCTTCTGATCCTTTGAAAGTCATTTCTCCATCTATCATTACACCTGCTTCGAAAGACTTCTTAGCATTGTCCCACGATCCACCAGCATTGTTTTGGAATATCGCCCAAAGTACTCCAGAGACTGCAACACCCGCCATATAACTTCCCAGTGGCTCAGGTCCCATCAAAAATCCAATCAATATTGGAGCAATAATGGTGATAGCACCTGGCAACATCATTTCTCTAATTGCCGCTTTAGTGGAAATATCCACGCATTTGCTGTACTCTGGCTGACCAGTTCCTTCCATGATACCAGGTATCTCTCTGAACTGGCGTCTAACTTCTTTCACCATTTCCATAGCCGCTTTACCCACAGACCTCATAGCTAATGCTGAGAAAACAACTGGAACCATACCTCCTACGAATAGAGCTGCAAGTACATCCGCTTTGAAAATATTAATACCATCTATACCTGTGAAAGTCACATAAGCAGCGAATAGTGCCAAAGCAGTCAAAGCTGCCGAAGCAATTGCAAATCCTTTACCTACAGCTGCAGTAGTATTACCTACTGAATCGAGGATATCTGTACGCTCACGTACTTCTTTTGGTAATTCACTCATTTCAGCAATACCACCGGCATTATCAGCTATTGGTCCGAAAGCATCGATTGCCAATTGCATCGCAGTGGTAGCCATCATAGCAGAAGCGGCTAGTGCTACACCGTAGAAACCTGCAAGTGCATATGCTCCCCAAATTGCTCCAGCAAATAATAACACAGAAGAAAAAGTAGACATCATCCCATTCGATAATCCGGCTATAATATTCGTAGCAGCACCAGTCGATGAGTTTTTAACAATATCCATAACTGGTTTCTTACCAAGTGCTGTATAATACTCTGTGAATAAAGAGATCAAATAACCAACACCCAATCCAACCAAGGTAGCATAGAAGACATGACGACTAGGAATGTCTTTATCAGCTTCACCGAAAAATTTCATCCCTACCAAAGTCTCTGGTAATAGTGCATCAATGATGAACCATCCAGCCACAGCTGTGATAAGTATAGAAACGATATTACCAAAATTCAAAGCGCTTTGAACTTCAGCTTCTTTCGCATTATCATTTTTGATATTGATAAAGAGTGTACCAATGATAGAAGATATAATTCCTACACCAGCAATTACCATAGGTAGCAATATTGGGCCTAAGCCTCCAAAAGTATCAAGTGTAGTACCTGCTGCTGCCATGTCTCTGATGACATAATTACCCAGTACCATTGAAGCCAAAACAGTAGCCACGTAGGATCCGAACAAATCAGCACCCATACCTGCGACATCACCTACATTATCTCCAACATTATCAGCAATGGTCGCTGGGTTACGTGGATCATCTTCCGGGATACCTGCTTCTACTTTTCCTACCAAATCAGCTCCAACATCTGCCGCCTTAGTATAAATACCTCCACCTACTCTAGCAAAAAGGGCGATAGATTCAGCTCCAAGCGAGAATCCAGCAAGTGCTTCCAAAACGATAGTCATATCATTGGTATTGGTCCAAACACCGCCCATAAACCATCCGTATAGAAGTATGAACAACATACTAAGTCCAAATACTGCAAGACCAGCAACACCAAGTCCCATTACGGTTCCTCCTGTGAAACTTACTTTCAAAGCTTTTGAAAGACTTGTACGCGCAGCTTGTGTGGTTCTTACGTTTGCTGCAGTAGCGATTCTCATGCCTATATTTCCAGCTACAGCTGAAAATACCGCACCAATTACAAAGGCTACTACAATGAACCAATGTGTGGTCTCTACAAGAGCGGATATGACTCCCAACAAAGCACCTGCAACAACAACGAAAATCGCCAACACTCTGTACTCTGCTTTTAGAAATGCTAGTGCACCTTCTCTGATGTGATTTGCTATGGTCTGCATTTTTTCATCCCCAGCGTCTTGCTTGTTTACCCATCGAGATTTGAAGATCATCACGACGATCCCCACGATCGCCAACAAGGGCACAGCGTATAACAAATTGCTCATAATATATTCTTGGTTTTTAAAAAGACGTGCAAAGATAAACCTCTAGCCAAATTATAAAAATGCAAATGCGATTACCTTTCGGAAGGGTGATTTTGCTAAAAAATTAAAAGAAGTTCTTGATGAAAATCGCAATTAAAAGAAAAAGCTAAGTGAGGATATGATCGGTAATTGTAAATGTCTCAAAGAAAACAGTAACTGATATTCAGCTAATTTTAGTGTAAAGCCTCCTCAATAGATTTGCAATAAGTGATATCTAAGCGTTCCTTTAGATCATTAGGAAGTTTTCCAAGCAGTGGAAGTTTCGCAATTTCTACGGCCTTTACAAACCACGGCAAATCTGGTAGTAGTTTACGGTGCTTGTAGACACCCATTTTGGCAACTTCAGTTTTCCATTCGATGTAATACCACTCCATAGAAGGCTGATGAAAGGTGCGCAGGGAGCGCTTATCAAATATAAAAGTCTCGAAATCGCCTCCCTCTATTATGCCAGTGATGGTATTAAAAATCTCCCTGAAGACTGCAATGGGTATATATTCGGAAAGTAAAATACACGCTACAGCTTTTGACTGAGTATGTATCCAAACTTCTGCATCATTTGAGACGTAGGAGCAGGTAAAACCCAAATCGTTTAGTTCCTTTTTCATTTTTTACTAATTAAGAAATTTAGTGAAAACCTGAACTATTTCGTTCTTGATCATGCTTCAATTGGTCTTTGAACTCCTCCAACTGACTTTCAAGTGCTATTGCATAATTCAGAGCAGATTCCATCATTTGCTGCTGAGAGGACAATCTTTCTTTTAGGACTTTCATCTGTTCAGTTAATTCAAAAGTAGCCTTATCGTACTTCTCTTGAAGACGTTGCTTTTCGATTCGCTCTTTAGCGAGCTCCTCTTTGTAGATCATAAAGGCTTGTGACGAAACAGGCATAGATACTAGGTGTGCTTTAAAACGCAAATCCCAAGAGGCATGGAATTGTTTTATGATTTACAAATTTTTAATGGTTGACATGCCCCCGTCTATGCGAAGAATCTGCCCTGTCATCCATTTAGTAGCATCTGAAAGTAAGTAAGAAACGGCTTCAGCGAAATCTTCAGGATTTCCTACACCTTTGAGTGGATGTCGATCTTCTGAAGCCTTGCGCTTCTCTTCTGTAGAGAGTAACGCTGCAGCCATAGGGGTGTCAGTGAGACTCGGAGCAATAGCATTTACACGAATGCCAGAACGAGAAAATTCAGCCGCTAAGGATTTTGTTAAACCTTCAATCGCGCCTTTCGAAACAGCTACTGAACTATGGAAATTCATACCTTGACTTACAGCTACAGTACTAAAAAGCACAATAGAAGCAGAAGAAGAGGATTTTAACGATTTTAGCGAAGCTTTTATTACCCGAATAGCTCCAAGTACGTTGATATTGAAGTCAGCTTGAAAATCCTCTATTTTCAATGACTGAAATGGTTTGAGATTAATGCTACCCGGACAGTAAACCAAACCATCTAAAACCGATGGAAGACCATCAATAGTTGAAAAGTCCGTAGTGATATCAAGTTCAATGTCTCCCACCCCGCTGATCCCGGATGGTCTTCGAGATGCATTGTATACATCAGCTCCAGCGGCTTTCAGCTGCTTCGCAGTTGCGTTACCAATACCACTCGAGCCGCCTACTATTAGTATATTTTTTCCTTTCCAGTCTTGTGCCATTATTTCAAATCTGTTCTTGAATTAATATAATTTAGAAATTCAGTTTTCACATTTTGATCTTTGAATTTCCCGTCAAAAAATGCAGTACCGGTCTTGCTGTTAGTATCATTTACACCACGAGAAGACACGCACATGTGAGTTGCATCCAGCACTACAGCAACATCCTCTGTTTGCATGGCCTCTTTCAACTCATTGGCTATCTGCATGGTTAGTCGCTCTTGTACCTGAGGGCGCTTCGCATAATACTGAACTATACGATTGATTTTCGAAAGACCAATTACTTTCCCACTAGAGAAATATGCCACGTGCGCTTTGCCATAGATCGGTACGAAGTGATGCTCGCAATGAGAATAAAAGGTGATATCCTTTTCCACCAACATCTGATCGTACTTATACTTATTCTCAAATAGACGCACCTTAGGCTTATTCTTTGGATTCAATCCACTGAATACTTCCTGAACATACATTTTCGCGACACGCATTGGGCTTCCCTTTAGACTATCGTCCTTAAGATCCAATCCCAAAATCTGCATGATCTCTTTGAAGTGTTTGGCAATAAGCTCCATCTTCAACTGATCATCCATTTCAAAAGCATCCGCTCTTAGCGGAGTCTCATCAGAAGATCCAACATGATCTTCAAAGTCAGATTGTAAATATTCCATATCAAGCGGGGTATTCAACAAAGTTTCGTTCAGTTTCATAAAGTAATATTTTCAAATTCAATTTATCATCAATCTGCTTTCTCAATATATCATAAATCACCACGGCTATGTTCTCTGCCGTAGGGTTTAAATCTTTGAATTCCGCAACATCCAAATTCAAATTTTTATGATCGAACCGAATGAGAATGTGTTCTTTAATTAAGTCACTCAAAACCTTCATATCAAAAACATAACCTGTTTCTGGATCGGGCTCACCTACTAGCTTAACAACTAGTTCGTAATTATGACCATGCCAATTTGGATTGTTGCATTTTCCAAAAACCGCCTCATTGCGCTCGTCAGTCCAGGAAGGATTATACAAGCGATGCGCTGCATTGAAATGTTCTTTACGGAATACGGCTACTTTCATTTTCAATTATTTGTATGAGGCAAAATAGATTGTAAAAATTCAATCAACAGTTATTAAACATAAGACGTTTTGTTTTTGTTTAATTTTTTAACACCAAATATTCAACAAGATCAAAATGCAAGAGGTCATAGTCATAGGTAGTGGAATGGGTTCTTTGAGTGCGGCGGCCATGCTTGCAGAAAAAGGTTTAAAGCCACTGATCTTGGAACAAAACTGGATACCAGGTGGCTGCACCACTTCTTACCCAAGAAAAGGCTTCGTTTTCGAAGCTGGAGCTACCACACTTGTGGGATTAGATGAGCATATGCCATTGAGGTATCTTTTGGATCAAACTGGTATTGAATTAAAAACACGGAAACTCGACCTTCCAATGCAGGTGCACATGCCCAATGGAGCAGTGGTTAATCGATTTGAAAAACTTGAAGAATGGATAAAGGAGTCTGAAAAACATTTTGGTGGTGATCAGCAGGAATTTTGGCGCAAAGCTTATGGAATCAGCCAGTTCGTATGGAATGCATCCACCAAATACCTCCATTTCCCTCCCAGCAAACCAAAAGACTTTTGGCAACTAGCGAAGAATGCAGCACCAAGTGACTTATTGAACGCACGATACGCTTTGAAAAGCACCGATAGCTTTTTGAATCAATCAAAACTCAACTCACCTGATTTCAGAAGATTCATAAATGAGCAGCTACTCATCACAGCACAGAATCACAGCGAGGAGGTCAACTTTCTATTTGGAGCTGCTGCACTCTGCTATACCAATTATGGCAACTATTATATTGATGGAGGTTTGAGCAATTTGGTAACGCCAATTGTAGAGTATATTGAAAAACAAGGAGGAGCTATTCAATATCGTGAACCTGTTCTTAATATCCAGAAAACGAAAGCAGGTTATACGGTAAAGTCCAAAACCAGAACTTATGAGACAAAATATCTTGTTTCAGGAATTCCTTTCAATAACCTCATAGATATAGCACCGGAGATAATACCTAATAAACTGATTCCATCCAAAATGGAATCTAAGGAACTTTATAGTGCATTTCAAATGGGCATAGCTTTTAAGAGTTCAAAACAATTTGAATCGATTCATCATCAGATCCATTTGGAAAATCCATTGCCGATCACTGGCTCAAAAAGTATATTTCTAAGCTTAAGTCATGAAGAGGATAAAACCCGCTCACCAGAAACTGGTGTGAGAATAGCTTCTATCAGCACCCATGTTAAAGATCCACTGCACACTATTATTGATAATGAGATTTTGGAAAAGATCATCATTTATGAACTCGAACGAAGAGGATTTCTCAATCGCAAGGACATTTTATATAGTCACTCGAGTGGGCCGAAATCATGGAGCAAGTGGACCGGTCGTTCCTACGGATTTGTAGGTGGATACCCTCAATATATGAAAATCAAACCATGGCAAATGCTAGAATCGCGGATCGATGGTCTCGGTGCTTACCAGTGTGGTGACACTACATATCCTGGGCAAGGAATCCCTGGAGCTACATTGAGCGGAATCATAGCTTCGGAGAAAATGCTATCGGATTGGTTTTAGAAAATTCCAGTTCTTTAAGATAAATCCATAGTAAGGCCCTTTTTAGTGAATCATTCCTGAAGACTTAGTGTTTTCTACGCTAATTTCGAATTATGGAAATCAAAGCGATAGAAGAAAAAATCATTTCCTATAAAGAAGCAGGCAAGAAGCTCTTTACAACGTCATCGTTTCAAACGCACAGTTTGGTGATGTTGCACATCCTCAGCAAAATTGACAATACGATCCCCGTATATTTTTTAAACACTGGGTATCACTTTCCAGAATCTGTTTCATTTAAAGATCAAGTGGCGAAAGAGTTCGGCATCAATGTTTTGGAAACAAAATCAACCGTACCTCGCTACATGCAAAAGGATCAATATGGCAGACTTCTATTTACCTCTGATCCAGACCATTGCTGTTATATTAATAAAACAGCCCCCACTGAAGGATTGCTCCGTACCTATGATGTTTGGATTAATGGAGTCCGCGGAGATCAAAGTGCAACTAGGAAAGCTATGAATGTAGAGCAGGATGCACCACATGACACCATAAGATTTCACCCAATGCTGGATTGGTCAATGAAGGATATTTTCGCCTATATACGTGAACACAAGCTACCAAGACATCCTTTGGATTCGAAAGGCTACCTAAGTATTGGTTGCGAACCATGTACTAGAAAACTTGATCCAGATATGCAAGAGCGTGAAGCGAGATGGTTTGGAATGAATAAAGTAGAATGCGGTCTTCATACAGACCTGGTGAAAAAGTAAAACACATTTTTTAAGTAAATACAATGAACGTACTTATAACTGGTGGTGCTGGATATCTTGGCACGGAATTGCTCAAAGAACTCTCAAAAAATCCTGCTGTAGATAAGATCAAAGTCTATGACAACCTTGGAAGAGATAATTACGCCATGTTCACAGGTCATAAATACGCCAATCACGAAAAGATCACATTCATAAACGGTGAACTATTAGATTCAAGAAGATTGCTCAAGGCTATGAA
>JBLIFO010000092.1:0-10858 GCA_047633875.1 Marinoscillum sp.
GCAAAAAAGGCTAACATTTTCATGTTAGCCTTATGCAGAGAAGGAGGGATTCGAATCGCAGCGGCGCACCGTCCCTGGTACCTCACGGTACAACGGTTTTCAAGACGGGGACGCCTAGTTCGTCGCATTATCCACATAAAAAAATGGCCGAAGACTTGACTCATGTATTAGTCTGAAATTTTCGAGACAGTCTTAAACGCAAAAAAGGCTAACATTTTCATGTTAGCCTTATGCAGAGAAGGAGGGATTCGAACCCCCGGTACCTCACGGTACAACGGTTTTCAAGACCGCCGCGATCGACCACTCTGCCACTTCTCTGTGTATTCGTGATCTTCTCTCGAAATTGGTTGGCAAAAATACCCTAATTCGAATAATTGCCAAGGTCCTTCTCGTCTTTTTTATCTTGAAATTGAATCTTCTGAAAAAGGTCTCTAGTTTTTATACCGATCTGGCCAGAAAAGACCTTTTTTGAGCCGAAAAAAAGAGAATCAGGTTGTTTCGCCGCTAGCTGCTCTGTCCATACTTGCATTGAATTCGAAACCCAAAAGCAAGACAAAAGACATCATCCACTGCCAAACCATTAAAGCGATGATAGCGCCTATAGATCCATATACTTTATTGTAGGTACCAAAATTGGCTACATAGAAGGAGAATCCCAATGAAACCAATATGCAGACTACTGTAGCAAAAGTGGATCCTAGAGAAAAGAAACGCCACTTATCATGGATTGCAGGCCCCCAAAAGTAAATGGAGGCAATGGCCAAGTAGAACACAATGAAAACAACCAGGATTCTCAGGAAGAGTATCGTGTAGTAAAGATAATCCTCTGATAGTATACCAATATTGAGTAACCAATCGAGCACAATCTGTCCCACGATAAGAAAAAGAATACCTAGAATCAGAGCAAAAGCGAGCAAAAGCGTCAATAATAAGGCTATAAATCTTGTTTTGACAAAACCACGATTTTCAACAGTCTTATAACTCATATTGAAATTCTGCATGAGCGAGTTAACCCCATTAGTAGCTAGAAAAAGGGAGAATAGCACACCAAAGGAGATAAGCCCCTCTCGCTGTATAGCTATAGTGTCAAAAATAGTCTCAGCTGTTACCTGAAAGACGGTTTCTGGCAAAATGTCCTGTAAGAAATGTAGTATTTCACCTTGACTGATCGAAGGGATTAAACCATGAATAAAAGGAATCAATGCAAAGAGAAAGATTACCGCCGGGAAAAGAGCTAGTGTGAAGTTAAAGGCCACTCCATATGCTTTCTCCCAAAGCTGATTGTCACCTACTTTATCTATGAAAATAATACCAGCATGAAACAGTGTAGTCTTTCCACTCACTAGTGTGATACTCTTAAGGAATCGTATCACGTTTATGTACCAAGTGGAATAGCGAAGATGCTTGTGTAATATTCTCCTCTGTCTCAAATGAAATGTGGTTGAAGCAATGTTTCCATTACTTTGGGTAAACGGACAGGTCTACCTGTTGCTAAATTCATAAAAACCAACTCTGTCGAGCCTGTATTTAGTCGAACACCTTGTTCATTTTTCAATTCGTAGTTGAATTGTATTCTCGCTCTTGGCATCTCCGGTATGCATACTGTCAAGGTCAGTAAATCATCGTATTTGGCAGGAGCATGATAGTTTACAATTAGTGAAAGAACTGGCATACCCACTCCCATTTGTTCTAATGCTTTATAAGAGAAGCCTAGACTTCTTAATGCTTCTACTCGTGCTACTTCATAATAGGTTGCATAGTTGCCATAATAGACATAGCCCATTTGATCAGTCTCGGCATATCGCACCCTTATTTGTACCCCAGTTTGATACATTATCTGAATATTTTATTTGCATTAAGCGTCTTATGGAGCGCTTCCGCATTTTTATTATGCTCTATTAATGTATTTGCAAAGTCATGGTAGCCAGAAAAATCTGGACGTGCACAAAAATACAGATATCTGTGATCTTCAGCATTCAATACGGATTCTACAGCAGCTATTGAAGGCATATTTATAGGGCCTGGGGGCAATCCATAGTATTTATAGGTATTGTAAGGTGAGTCAAACAACTTGTCCTTATTGAGTATTCGCTTGATCTCAAAGTTGTTCATTGCAAACTTCAGAGTTGGATCAGCTTGAAATTTATAACCCTTCTTGATCCGGTTAATATATACACCGGCAATGGCTGAAGCTTCCGACATTTGATTGGTTTCTGCATCTACGATAGAGGCCATTGTGATTACTTCTTCAGGACTCAATCCTAATTTATCAGCCTTTGCAAGTCTTTCTTTGGTCCAAAAGTTGTCGAATTCACGCTTCATGCGGTCAAGTAATTGAGTCGGGCTAATGTTCCAGTAGACTTCATACGTATTTGGTAGAAACATAGAAATAAAGGTGTTGGAATTAAACCCATAAACTTGCGCTACACTATCAGAAAGCAGGAAAGGGGCAAGATCAGCAGAATCAATTTGTAATGTTTGCGTCAATCTCACAGCTAATTCATCTATTTTTCTTACACTATTGAACGTGATTTTCACAGGAGACTGAAGCCCAGACCGGAGTAGATTGATGGCTTCCGTGTTGCTCATATTTCTTTTGAGGAGATAGTGACCCGATTTTATCTTATCATCATATCCTTTGGCTTTGGCCAAAAAGCTAAAGGACACCAAGTCGTTGACTATGCGTTCATCATAAAGCTTATTTTGAAGCTCTTTGAATGTGGTTCCATCCTCTAGAGTAATGTGGCGATCTTCTTGATCAATTAGAATATTGGGAGTATAAAGGATTTGGTATGCATAGAAAGCAAAGGATGACAGCATGACTGAGAATACAATCATGAAGGCGGCTATTAAACTCTTTTTAATCTTCATTGCTTTCTATAAAATTGGATGCAAAAGTAATCAAGCTACCTGAGTGGTGGTCATTGGAATTGCTAAAGCTCGACTGGTGCAAATAATTCAAGTAAAGTGCTTTTAATTTTTGATTTTATTTACCGCTCAGACTGATACTTTAAGCTGGTCATCTCGAATTAACCTTCCAATATTCTATGATTTTTTCTAGCGTCACCTTTTACTTGATCATCCCAATTTACTCACAGTTCAGTTCAGCTTGTAGGTTAGCTGTAAGCTGGTATATAAGTTGCGTTGATGGTTGGAAAGGACGTAATACCTATTATGATCCTTGCTGTAGATAAGTTCAAATGAAACCAAAAATTTTTCAAGATCTACTTGGTAAAACGAACCAAAACTATATTCTACATGATGCATCCGTCGGTCTTGTATATTGACAACAAAATAGTCTTTGTTATTTTCAATACGCTGAGCACCTATGCCATAGGTTTGTGCTTTGTGATTGTATTTGATGCTCAGCATATCACTGTTTGATCCTGGCCCAATGCCCGCACCCAATAATTGACCTTGATTGGTATATCCCTGTAAATTAACAGAGTGAATGTAGAAAGTGGGCTCTGCTCTCCACATATAAGTGTGATTTCTAGAGAGATTGGTGTGCTCATAGATTATATTGAAAAAGTCTCCGTTTTTTAAAGAAGTCAATTTCTCAAAACCTATCGTGTAAGCTCTACTGTGTTCAGGCTCAATCCATTTGTATGCACCACTAAAGTCATTATACGCAAACTCTGCATACGCCCTAAACCCCGCTTCAGGGAATTTCCATTCGACAGTGGCAGATGCCAATTGGTCAAATTGATCATTAGGGCCTATAGTGTCCAGCACTTTAATGACTGAAATGAGATCTTCCGCAGAGAATCTCTGGGTTTGCTTGTAAAGCGCTTTGTTGAAACCTAATGTAAGATTTTTTAGAAATGGTGGGGTGTAAGCGAGAAAGAGTCCGTTGAAGTAGCTGTTATCATTGTTAGCATCGTTATCAAAATAATCAGATTCTTTAAGGTAGCCTACCAGAAAATTAGCTTCAAACTTCCCAAGTCCTACTTCTTTGATTTTGAGGTTGAGTGGTTCACTGCCAATTCTTATGTGAGGAAATCCTCCACCTTGACGGCTGAGGATTATTGGGTTGAAAACTGAAGGGCCAACAGAATAGTTTTGTGTGGATAGACTTGTCACAAACTTCCCCAGTTTTAAGTTCAATTCGCTTTGTCCTGGATGAAATGCGAAATATGATGTTGAACCATACCTTTGCACCCAGTCAATTCCGCCTCCTAAACCAACTGTATACGGGTATCCAAACTCATTTGCACCACCGACTGATTGAGGAGCAATATCATAAGCCAAATTTTGTGAGTGATATAAAACGGGATAGAAGGTATACGTGATGGCCCCTAGCTTGCCACTTCCTCCAAAATGCAGCTCTGTGGTAAGCCCTTTCCCTTTCCAAACAGGGCCATCATTTAGACCTCTTGGATAGGAGGTGTTGTTGCTTATGCGTACTTGCGGATTTAGTATATCAAAAGACTTTTCTGTAATATTTGCAAGGATCGAGGTGTGAAAGCCAAGAGTAGTAGAGTCATGGAATATATCAACATTTTGAAAGAAACTACTAGGCGCTGAAACTTGTCCGAAACTAGTAAAATATAAAAAGACAAGAGGAAGCCCTAAGGTGAATTTTAAGTTCATATAATCTGAATTAATACGTGCAAATTAAGCTAATCAAGAATAATCCTGTCACGTACTCACATCACTTCATTATCTAATACTATTATTTAAATGACATCATTGGGTCATCATGTGGTCGAGAGAAATTATTTTCTCATTTGTACTACAGCAAATGAAGCAATTATTTGATTGATTTTGCAAATCTTTCTTTGGTGGCAAAGTACCATCCTGGAGTAAACAGGATTCGACTTTTCGTAGGGATCAGTGAAGTAAACCCTATTGGTAAGAAGGACGTGATCAAATTTGATTAGCAAAAACTCGATGTAACATGGCTTTTAATGTGCTGTATTACTTTAAAGCTGTTTGATTAGATTGCTATCTTTACTAAAGCTTAGTTAAACGAATAGGTTAGTGTGATATGAGAGCTGAGTTCATCAAATTATACCCAGAGAATCCTGAAGAGGATAAAATTCGTCATATCGTAGATGTGCTGCGTCAGGGAGGGGTAATCATATATCCCACAGACACTGTTTATGCTATTGGTTGTGATATTTTCAATAGCAGGGCTCTAGACAGACTCAAATTGCTTAAAGGCATCAAAGGCAAGAATCTCAATTTGTCATTTATCTGTGATGATTTGAGTCAATTATCAGAATATGCCAGGCATGTTGACACACCCATATTTAAATTGATGAAAAAATCCTTTCCAGGGCCATTCACATTTATTTTGGAGTCTTCTGCTAAAGTGCCCCGTATTTTAAATGCGAAAAAGAAAACTGTTGGGATTAGAGTGCCAGATAATAACATACCTAGAGGGATAGTGAGAATATTAGGTAATCCTATAATAACCACCTCTATTCACGATGAAGACGAAATAGTGGAGTATTCCACGGATCCAAGTTTGATTTATGAGGAATTTGAGAATCTCGTGGATGTGATCATAGATGGAGGAGCAGGAGGAAATCTACCAAGTACAGTGGTGGACTGCACTGGTGAGGAACCGAAGATCATCCGACAAGGCGCTGGCATTCTCAACATTGGTTGAGCAAATGGAGAAATGTCTCATAGAACCACATTACCTAGGGAGTCTAGAGTATTTCATTAAGATCACGTCTCATTCTGAGATTATTTTAGAAACTCACGAGCACTTTAAGAAGCAGACTTTTAAGAACAGATGTGAGTTTCTGTCTTCTCATGGCAAAAGTGTTTTATCAATTCCTGTGATCTATGACAATCGTACCCCTATCAAGGATGTTCGTATCGATCATAGTCAAGGATGGCAGAGAGAGCATTTGGGAACTTTTTGCTCCGCTTATGGCAAATCGCCATTTTTTGAGTTTTTCAAGGACCAATTTGAGCTTATATGGAAAAAGCAGCATGACTTTTTACTCGACCTCAATTTGGAAATGATGACATTATGTCTGACTCTCCTTCAATCCAATCTTTCGATTTCTATTAGTTCTGAATACCAACAAGTCCCTGATTCAACGATTTTGGACCAGAGAGAACTAATTCTTCCAAAAAGAAATTATACAGGTCGAAGTATTTATATGCCATATGAATACGCTCAGGTTTTTGGCAACAATTTTGTCCCTAACCTTAGCATTGTGGATTTACTTATGAATGAAGGCCCAAATGCGATGATGATTCTGAGAAAATCCGCTAAAGACTTCAACTGAACAAATCCTATTAAATTCCTGTTCTTAAAACTTATTCTGGTCAAGGATTTGACTCTGATAAGTTATAAATTTACTTAACTACGTACAATTCAAAATCCATTTTATGGAAGCTAAATTTTCAAATAGAGTAAAAGAAGTGATCTCTCTCAGTAGGGAGGAGGCTTTACGCCTTGGTCATGATTATATAGGGACAGAGCACTTACTGCTTGGCATGATCCGAGAAGGTGAAGGTGTAGCTGTTGGCTTGCTGAAGAAACTAGGCGTATCTCTCGAAGAGCTGCGCTCTGCAGTAGAGCAGGCTACTAAAGGTACTGCTACGAGCAATGTCAAGAACCTAGCAAACATTCCATTGACAAGACAATCCGAGAAGGTGCTAAAGATCACTTATCTCGAGGCTAAAATATTTAAGAGCCAATTAATTGGCACTGAGCACTTGCTATTGTCCATCTTAAGAGATGAAGACAATCTCGCTACGCAAATCTTGGACAAATTTGATGTGAGCTACGACGTAGTGAAAGAACTCCTAGAATATCAAACTGAAAACCCAATGGCCCAATCTGATACAGATGATGGCGATGAGGATTCTGGAAAAATATTTGGTGGCTCTTCATCAGGTAGTTCATCATCATCTAGTAGCAAAGACACGGGGAAGGGTGCTGAAAAATCCCGAACTCCTGTACTAGATAATTTTGGAAGAGATCTAACTAAGCTTGCTGAAGACGATAAACTCGATCCAATCGTAGGCCGTGAGAAAGAGATAGAGCGAGTAGCTCAGATTTTAAGTAGAAGAAAAAAGAACAATCCTATTCTTATAGGTGAGCCAGGCGTTGGTAAAACAGCCATTGCAGAGGGTCTTGCACTGAGAATCATACAAAAGAAGGTTTCAAGGATTCTTTTCGGGAAAAGAGTAGTAACACTTGATTTGGCATCTCTCGTTGCTGGTACTAAGTATCGTGGACAATTTGAGGAGAGAATGAAAGCGGTAATGAACGAAATAGAGAAATCACCAGACGTGATTCTCTTTATTGATGAGCTTCATACGATTGTGGGAGCTGGTGGTGCGTCTGGTTCTTTGGATGCTTCCAACATGTTCAAACCAGCGCTTGCTCGTGGTGAGATACAATGCATCGGTGCGACTACTCTTGATGAGTATCGTCAATACATAGAAAAGGATGGAGCGCTAGCTCGAAGATTTCAAATGGTAATGGTAGATGCTACCACGGCAGATGAGACGATTGAGATACTTAACAATATCAAGGAGAAATATCAAGATCACCATCATGTGAACTATACACCTGAGGCTATTTTGGCGTGTGTAACTTTATCTGATAGATATATAAGTGACAGGTATTTGCCAGACAAAGCCATAGATGTTTTGGATGAAGCTGGTGCTCGGGTACATATTAATAATATCAGTGTTCCTGAAAAAGTAATTTCTCTAGAGGGTGAGATCGAAGAGATCAAAAAGGAGAAAAACCGCGTAGTGAAAAGCCAAAAATATGAAGAGGCTGCTCAACTTCGAGACAGAGAGAAAAAGCTTCTTGCTCAACTCGAAGAAGAAAAAAACAAATGGGAAGATGAGACCAAGACCAAGCGTTATCAGGTAGAAGAGGAGAATGTTGCGGAGGTGATTGGTATGATGACAGGGATACCAACAAAACGTATTGCTCAGAATGAAAGTACGAAGTTGCTCAACATGAAAGAGGAACTAATGCGCAAGGTTATAGGTCAGGAGGAAGCAATTGGTAAATTGACTAAATCGATCCAGCGTACACGTGTGGGATTGAAAGACCCTAAAAAGCCTATTGGATCTTTTATCTTTTTGGGACCTACAGGGGTTGGTAAAACTGAGATGGCCAAAGTGCTGTCGATGTACTTATTTGACAAAGAAGATTCATTGATACGTATAGACATGAGTGAGTACATGGAGAAATTCTCAGTGTCAAGACTCGTAGGAGCGCCTCCAGGATATGTAGGGTATGAAGAAGGTGGTCAACTTACCGAAAAAGTAAGGAGAAAGCCTTATTCTGTAGTGTTGCTTGATGAAATTGAAAAAGCACATCCTGACGTATTCAATATCTTGCTTCAGGTTTTGGATGACGGTATTTTGACAGATGGTCTGGGACGAAGAGTAGATTTCAGAAATACTATCATTATTATGACCTCAAATATTGGGGTTCGTGATTTGAAGGATTTCGGAGCTGGTATTGGTTTCTCTACTTCATCCGCCAAGGATAGTGCAGAAGAAGTAATGAAATCGACTATTCAGAGTGCATTGAAGAAGGCATTCAGCCCTGAGTTCCTCAATAGATTGGATGATGTGATTGTGTTTAATACACTCGATAGAGAGCATATTCACAGTATCATCGATATTTCATTGGGTAAGCTTTTTGCAAGGATTCTAGATATTGGTTATCATGTTGAACTTACGGAAAAGGCGAAAGATTTCTTATCTGATAAAGGTTATGATCCACAATATGGCGCTCGTCCGCTAAACAGAGCGATCCAAAAATATCTGGAAGACCCTGTAGCAGAAGAAATCCTTAAAGGGGAAATCCAAGAAGGGGATACGCTGGTTGCGGATTGGGATGGGAAAGCGGAGACTCTCCACCTGAAAGTGAAGAAGAAAAAAGTAAAACAAGAGGATAAGGAGAAGTAAGAAATTCTCACTCAATACAATCATTATGAAAAGCGAGTCAAATTAATTTGGCTCGTTTTTTTTGCTCCATTAACTTTTTTTGAATTTCAATAAGACCCCAGATATTTTCTAAGAAACCATTCGGTACTCAAAAGCAATCCTAGCAATGCCAAAATCCAAATGCTGTTGATCATTGGGAGTTCCTTGGTTTCGGTATGGATAATACTTGGGTATTCTTTGGCTAATAGGTCGTCAGCCACTTGAGAGCCATTAGTGAAGTGATAATACTCACCTGAAGTATTTCTAGCTAGTTCTTTTAATAAGTTGTGATTGGCCGTAAGGTTATTGTCTTCTACTTCTATGTTCCTTACCGAAAAAGTGCCGTTTCGTTCAAAGGGCTTACCTCCCAACACGGTAGATGCAGTGAAGAAATAGACGCCAGGCTCCATGCTACCAAGGCTAAAACTAGAATTGACAGGGCTGTCAATAATATCATAATTCATTACTTGACCTGCTTCATCCCTCAAACTCAATTTGATGGTGTTTCCGAAGCTTCGTTCAAAAATTTCACTGTAGCATTCAGTGTCTATCCACACTCTATCGCCAATTTGATAATCCGTTTCGCGAACTTTCGCAACAAACCTATCCTTGCGATTTTTGATACTTAGGTATTGGACACTTTTTAAAATCAGATCATTGAATAGTGCCGAATTCTCTTCACTCGCACCTTCCTGAAGTTTCCATTGCCACAGGCCAGCACCAGTTAATACCGCTGTTTTCTTGGTGCCATCATCATAGTACACAAGCAAAGGACGCTGGGTCACTACACTTCCTATCTGCTGAAAGAGCAGGGATTCTGACGGGCCTGAGAGTTGATAATCACCAAATGGCACCTCTATTGGAGGATAATTTTTAAATCGATCAGTTAGATCTTCCTTTAGTTTGAATTTTGAAAACTGACTATTAAAAGAGGACTTTGACTTGTCAAGATTGCCTCCTTTTTTAGTGATACTTAGAAAATTCAAATCTCCAACCATCCTATTAAGATTGGAGGAATTTCCTAGTATATACCATTTGCCCACACTATTGAAATCTCCATAATTAGTTCCAGAAAATGCCTGATGTTCAATGATCGCGTCATATTCTGAAGTTTTGGGCTTTGGGTGGATGCCCGGTATATAAAGTGTCACTTCGTAGTTGGCAGCACTGTTAAGAGTGCTACTAATAGCCTGAATATCCGGATGAGGTGCTGGCGCTAAAATAAGAATACGATCTTTTCCTTCTATGACTTCTATGAAGACATTTCGTTTGTTATTCAGATCTGATGTTTCTCCCTCCTTTACTTCTACTTCGATAGTTAGGCGATTGATTCCCGCATTTTGCGCATCCAAAGAGAATTCAAATTCAGAAAGAGAATTACTCAATTTGAGCTGTTTTTGAAAACGTATCTCTTTACCTGTTTTCGCAGTTATTTGAACGATCTCATCATCAAATCCTTTCTGCCCAATTTGTACGCTGATAGGATATTTGTTGCCTTGGTAGGCAACACGATTTGCACGTATGTTTTTGATTGAAATATCCTTTGGAACTATGGTGTCTCCAAGCCCAACAGTTTGAATTGGGAAATAATAACTTAACTGCGTAGGTGACTGTCCTCGGTTTAAAATACCGTCCGATAACAATACCACAGAAGCCAAATTTTGATTTTGATACACATTTTTAATGCGCTGAAGTTGGCCTCCGATGTTAGTAGTCTTAGCGTCAAAGTCGATACTATCACTAATGCTTCCTTGAAGATCTTCCAATCGCACATCGTAATTGTCACTTAGTTTAGCTTCAGCTTGAGAAATCCAGTATTTGATTTCCTCGGGAGAATTTTTACGTTGAATTACCGAGGTAGAGTTGTCTAAAGCTAATATAACTATGGGTTTTTCTATGCGATTTTCATTGATTTCCAGTTTTGGATTGA
>JBLIFO010000093.1:0-10782 GCA_047633875.1 Marinoscillum sp.
ACTTGTCTGTGCAAAAACCATTTTGCAAGTCAGCATAAGTAAGAAAGCTACGATGATTCGCCAGCGCATAGATTATTTATTGAGGTCTTGAAGCTTGTCGCGAAGTGTTTTCAGCGCCTTACCCATATGGACTTCCACTGTCTTTATGGATATACCCAGATGATCTGCTATCTCCTGATATTTCAAACCTTCAAACCTGCTTAGCTTGAATATCTCAGAGCATCGTGGCGTTAGGTTATCGATGGCTTCATATATACGCAACTTAACATTATCATCTTCTTGCTGCACCTCCATGTCAGAAGCTTCTTCCATGAAATGCATCACATAATCCTTGTAATTATCCTTGACCTTTTGATGCTTGATGAAATTCAAACACGTATTATGCACTGATCTATAAAGGTAACTTTTGATCGATGAGTCTGGCGCTAATGAATCGCATTTGTCCCAAAACTTGACGAATACATCTTGAATGACTTCTTCTGCATCATCAGAATCATCCATGAAGCGCATTACATAGGATTTGAGCAAACCATAGAATTCATTGAAGACGAGTTCGAATGCACGCTTATCTTTGTTACGCAAACGTTCGACTAATTGTAAGTTGGGATCTTGCAAGAAACCTGAATTTATATGTTTATCAATTTCAAAAAATGGAAGCTAACCACAGAAACGCTTATTAGCGAAAAAATAAACGAAAATATTATATCCGCTTCTGAAAAATCAGTGCTAAGATTTGCGAAGGATTGGCTCTCCAGTAAAGAATTCATTGAAATGACCACTTCAGGAAGCACTGGCACGCCAAAGCCTATCCATTTGACTAGAAATCAAATGCAGTACAGCGCTGGAGCAACACTTTCGACGATTGATCAAGAAAGAAAATTTAAGTCCGCGTTGCTCTGCATAGATCCTACTTTTATAGGAGGCAAGATGCTGATGGTCCGTGCTTTTACACTGAATATGGACCTAACTTTCTGCGAACCATCGGAATTGGTCGATACGATAGCTTCCGGTCAACAATTCGATCTGGTATCTCTTGTGCCGTTACAGATAGAAAAACTCTTAGACGTAAATCCGAAAATGCTGGAACAATTTGACACAGTTTTGATTGGTGGAGCTCCTATGAGCAATGGCTTATTAGATAAACTAAAGCTTCTATCGAAGACCCGCTTTTATCAGACATACGGAATGACGGAGACGGCTTCACATATCGCATTAAAAAGAATAGATCAAAATACCAGGGGTTTTAAACTAATTGGTGACACTCAAATAAAATTAGACCAACGTGGTTGTTTGGCTATCATAGGGACAGCCACGAATCAAGAATGGGTTCAAACCAATGATCTCGCGAATCTTATAACTGAAAATGAATTTGAATGGATAGGTCGTGCTGATAATGTGATCAACTCAGGTGGGATTAAAGTTTCACCTGAGATCGTTGAGTCGCTCCTATCCGATCAGCTAGATTGTCAATATTTCATCGCTGGTTTAACTGATGAGCGTTTGGGTGAGCGTGTAGTTTTGTTTGTGGAGTCTGTAGTAGATCTTGATTTGGATTACTCTGTGCTCCCTGCTTACCACGCGCCAAAAGAAATTATTAAACTTGCAGCCTTCGATTATACTAAGACCGGAAAAATCAACCGAAATTCGACCAAACAAAAAATAGCAAAATGAAAGTCAAAGTCTCTTATCAAACCTTACAGTTGCCACCACCACATTCATTTGCTTATACGTTGGAAATGAATTTCCATGCTGATCACATTGATATTGTCTATGATTTGGAATTTCTCAATCGTGACGAGGTTACTGATGAAGAATTGGAAGAAGAAGGCTACACCAAGGATGATAACTTCCAGTGGAAGGGCAGTTTGGGACAAGTCTGGGTCAATGATCTCAAGGATGATATTTTGGATGTAGAATTAGAGGAAGAAAGCGAAGACTTCAACACCTATTTGCATTTTGAGATTGAAACAGGTGAAGAAACTATGGACGGTTTGGCGGTATTGGCTGAGGACTGGGACTACAGACTTCAAGAGGTCATTCAGGCCATCTATGAGAAGGCAGGTATTGAAAGTAAACTCATGGTGAAGTTTATCAATAAGGATGGTGCTGCCTCTGAATATTTTGAATTAACCGCATCTTTCGAGCATCAGACTACAGAAGTGAATAAGAAGTCTATCACTTGGGAACAATTGCACGAGCTGATGAGTGATATGTATGTAATCAATTTTGAAGAAGAGCCTCAAGATAACCCAGACAAGAATGGCCTTTGGATAGATCCTGATGGTCAATCAGGCTATCAATTATTTGATGCTCAAGCTGGACCTAAGGCCAATAAGATCAAATCCCGTATACTTTCATTGCTATCCGTTTAATTCGTTTGGTTTGCTGTGGCGGACTAACCTTAGTAACTAAAGAGTTTAATCTACCACAGTTTAAAAAACAACCATGAAAAGCTTAAGTTTTATCGGGAAGCTGTTATTCACACTCCCTTTTGCAGTCTTTGGGATCTTCCATTTCATGAACGCCTCAGCGATGAGCCCAATGGTTCCCTCCTTTTTTACTGCACCCGAGGTTTGGGTATATATTACTGGCCTTGCAGAAATCCTAGCAGTAATTGCGATTATTATTGACAAGAAAGCCAAACTAGCAGCTTCGCTGTTAGGTTTGATGTTGCTCACCTTTGCTTTGCTCATTCATTTACAAGGTTTTTTGAACAGTGATCCCGTAGCTTCAACCAATTTCCTTAAAGATATCGCATTGGCTGGAGGAGCCTTTCTCTTGAGCAGCAAGCTGTCCAATTGATCTTATTCAAATAAGTTATAGTTTCCACCTCTTCTGAAAATGGATTGATTCAGAGCAGGCATAGCTCTACCCTCAAAGTATTTGGACTTAGAGTGCTTGAATAGTTGCTGGATAATATTGGCAATATTACCACCACCTATCATTCTGCGCTTCCATTCCGAATCATTCAAATGACCATCGTGGAGCTCACTTATTTGATTCAAAACTTTCTTGGCTCTGTCTGGGTAGCATTTCTTTATCCAATCACTAAAGATAGCATCGAGTTGACCATTGAGCCGAACCACGGTATAGGCAGCACTCACTGCTCCGGCAGCAGAAGAAAGTCTTAGTACTTCAGGAATTTCATGGTGATTGAGTCCTGGTATCACGGGAGCACACAGCACCCCTACGGGTACACCAGCTTTGGTGAGCGTGTTAATGGCTTCTAGTTTCTTATTACTTGATGCCGTTCTTGGCTCCATGTTTCGTCTTAGCTCCTCATTCAAAGTATTAATAGAAAAGTACACATGTACCAGCGAAAGATTTGCTAACTTATTTAGTATATCTAAGTCTCTAAGTACAAGACTATTCTTAGTAATTATGCCAACCGGATTACGGTATTTCAATGCGAGTTCTAAAATACTCCTCGTCAGTTTTAGCTTTTTTTCAATTGGTTGATAGCAATCTGTATTACCTGAGAGCATGAGTGTATTCACTTTCCAATTGGGACCAGATAGATTAGCCTCAAGCTTTTCAGCCACATTTTTCTTCACTACTATTTTACTCTCAAAGTCTAATCCCGGACTAAATCCCCAGTATGTATGCGAATTTCGAGCATAGCAGTAAACACATCCATGTTCGCAACCCTGATACGGATTGATGGAATATTCGAAGGGAACATCCTGACTCTTGTTTTTGCTGATGACATTTTGAGGTGAATCATAGAAGAGTTGAACGCCTGGATTTTCTACTGAAGTATCTTCATCTATGCCTTCAATGTGAACTTGACCGGAAGAATATTTAAAGAATGGGTTGTTAGGATTGAACTGAGCACCTTTGCCTTTCATGTTAGCAATAATACTCAATATATAAGCATTACTGCTTTTCCTTTTAAGCTTTCTTACCCAGAAAAAGAGCGCTCCCAATTCCAACTATAGCCCCCATCAGGTGTGATTCCCAACTCACCCATGGTTCATTGGGGAAAACACCATAAATAAGTCCACCATATATAATCATTACGATAAGAGAGATAACTACCGAGAGCGCATCGCGCTTAAAGAACCCATTGAATACTAGAAAGGCGGCTAAAGAATAAACCAATCCACTTGCTCCAATGTGATAATGGGTCCTACCAAAAATCCAGACAAGAGCATTAGTAAAGAAATAGCCTTGGAAAAAGACACTTACGGCGATGCGTGGATAAAAGAAAAATACGATGCCTCCAAGAAAGAGTATCGGGAATGTGTTAGAAACTAGATGGTTTAAGTTTCCATGAATGAGAGGTGCTGTAAAAATCCCAATCAGACCATAAATATTGCGAGGTAAAATACCTAGCGGCCCCAAATCAAAGCCCGATAGAAGCTGAATATAAAAAATCAGCCACATCAGAAAAACCAACCTTAACGGAGGTAAAGCGCTTTGAAATATCATAGGGAGCTCATTAAATAAAAAAAGCTGCAAAAGCAGCTTTTAAATCTTGTTTTACTTACAAAGAGGGATCCTTAATCATCTGCAGTTCAACCAGTTTGGACTCTTCATAACTGATAGAAAGATATCCTAAGACACCCCCAGATGCTTCCGCTATCTTTTTGGCTAATTCCTTAAGTGAAGCGTAAAGCGAAATAGTATAGCTCTTATTAATCTTAGGGAAAATGAAATTCAATTTTCTAAGCTCAGTAGTAATTGCTTTGTTACGCTCTTCTGCGTCTGCCGGGAGTTCATCTATTAACCTGTTGAACTTTTCCTCAAAATCCTTACCAACCAAAGTGTAATATTCAACCAGTTGTTCTCTAGCACGGCTCTGCTTACTACGCGCTACATCTACAGCCTCTTTCCGCTCAGACTTATCTATATCACCATCTGCACCGGCGATTAATATTGAAACATACACAGGTGCTGAAACCAATACTTCAATTTCATCTTCACGTAGATTCTCGAATTCTTTGATCATTTGTTCATTATTTGAAATATGTTCGAAAATAGTAAAAATTGAGGGTTTACACCTTATTAATTATTAGGATTTTGAGGCACCAAAACAAACTTTACCAATACAGGGTAATGATCTGAAATTTCCCCTGCTTCTCTTAAAACTCTAGCTTCAATTACTTTAACAAAATCATTGCCATAAAGCACATAATCAATCATTTGATATGGGTCTTCTGTGTTGAAAGTGAAAGAACTTAAAGTATCCCTATCGTATTGCTCTCGACTTATCGCTGATTCAAGCTTTTCACTTTGCATCAAATATGCCATCCCATCTGTAGTATCTACATATCCAGGTTTGCTATTAAAATCACCTACCAACAATGTAGGATATAAATTTGCAATAGAATCTGCAATGATTTTGAGCTTTATGGACTGAGACACTCTAGTGGATTTATCAAAAGCTTCTAGATGAACATTCAACACTTTAAGCGTATCCGATCCAATTTTCACATCCACAATTTGAAGTAATCTATCTAAGTAGAAGTCCTTGTAATAAAACGGCGCAAAGTCTGGCTTATCAAAGACTATAGTCTGACCTTGAGCAAAAGTGAATTTACTACTAGCAGCTTGACCTGAAACGATCCCTCCAAAATGAGCTGAGAGTGGCCAATAAGGAAAAGGAACATAGTTTTTATTCCAGTTGATTGATGAATAAGTAGAGGTATGCTTCAAAGCAGTGGTCAATTGTTCAAACTGATTCACACTAAAAGATCGCTTTGATTGGAAGTCGATTTCCTGGTAGCAAATAATGTCTGGATCAATTCTATTCAATAGACTTGCAGCATTTTTTCCATTATTTTCAAATAAGGATCGACTTCTTTCCATTGGTAGATTATTGGTCATGCCACTTAAATAACCAATATTATAAGTCACAATTGTTAAAGTATCCCCGGTAGAATAGTCCTTTAGAGAACTATTGGATTGCAACGAATAAGGCTCTGAAAACTGAGAATTCTCAGAAGCAGCATAATAATAGAATACCATCAACGCTATGATCAGATAGCTAAAAAAAATAAAAAATCTCCTCATAGTCGTTAAAACAGAATCATGAAGTTAAATTTAAATTAAATCTAGATTAGAAATGATTGATTTTTCATACCTCATAAGTATCGCAGATGGCGACCAAGCCTTCATAGAGCATTTTATCTCAACTTTCGAATCTAACAATCTTGCAATCCTTGATAAAATGGAAGATGCCTACGAAAATGGTGACCTGGATACAATAAGAAAACTTGCTCATCAGCTTAAACCCGCTTTGGAAATGTTCAAACTTTCAAGTTTAATAATATGCCAAACCTTAGAGATGGACCCACCTTCTGCAAGTTTAGAAGCGATAGAAAAGATACGAACCAACTGTGAATATGCTATAAGTGAACTAAAATCAAAGTTTATTTAGCACCTACATTTTCCTTCTCGCCGAGAAACTTCGGACTAGTTTGAAATACATATAGGTCCAGTATTGTATTAGCTCGGGCTAAAATTTCTCTAAGCGCCAATTCAAAAGGCAATTCATCTTTATTATCAGCAGAAAATGCCACAGCATTGATCGCATAAAATTGGGCGATAAACAATGCTCTATAACAATGAAAGTCCTGGGTAATAATAACCAGCTCATCTTGACCAAAGACCATCTTCGCTCGTACAACAGAGTCTAGAGTCCTGAAGCCCGCAAAATCCAAAGTGATGTCCGCTCGATCTACTCCTTGAGCAACCAGAGCTTTATACATATCCTTTGGCTCATTGTAATAAATGGTCTCATTGTCACCGCTCACAATGATGTGCTTAATAGTGCCTCTTTTGTACAGATCCAAAGCCGCTTGAATACGCTCTTCAAAGTATTTATTGGAGCCACCTCCTACTACGTGTTTACTTGTCCCCAACAACAAAGCAACCCTTCTCGGTGGTACTTGATCAACCCTATAATATATCTGATCGCTCGTTGCGCTCACAATCCAGAAATTCAATCCGAGCACCAGAACTATCGCCAATAGTGCCCCCACCGTCATAATCTTAAGAATCTTGAATATGACCTTTTTCATAGAAATATCACTGACTAATCATCTTTGTCATTGGAGAACAATCCAAGTTGACTATCCTCTTCTTCCACTGCATTTTTAATGGAATCTTTAAGTGAGCTGATATCAATTTTGTTGTCAGAGTCTGGAGTTCCTTCGCTATCTACTCGGGTTTCCTCCTCATTAACAGAGCTCTCCGGCGCTACAAAACTGATTTCTAGAATGTTTTGAATTGGGCATTTATTACCCATGGCACGCCAACCTTTCACATCTATTATTTCTGCCAGATCCAACGTATTTTCCTCATTCTTACGGCCATCCTTGTATGAAATTTTCACTAAAGAGTTGTCGCCATTATTGGCGAAGAGAAGCTTAGATCCTTTTTCTTCACTGATAAACCCGAATTTCTTATCCTGTGTAGTGGTTTCTATTAAGAACCTTTTAACATAGACAGTCTTATTGGCCGCATCATAATAGACAGCATTTATTGGCTTATTCTTTTTGAGTAAGGCCAAATCAATTATCTGATTGACATCATATCTATTGGTGACTTCAAAACTCGTGAGCTCGTAGCTTCCATCTTTATAGAATACGACAATCTGATCTTCTGCTTTGAAGTTGCCCAAATGCTTGCCACGCTTGTCCGTATTGAGCCGACCGACTACTCCGTCATACCATACATCTAAGCCACCAAGTGTGGAAACACCTGCGCTCTTAAATTGAACTTTACGAACGGGGTATTTAGTAAGGATATTTCCACCGGCATTTCTGCCTTTTATCTCAATTTCCGCAAAGTCAAAATCGAATACTTTCTTTCTTGCTTTAGCTGCTGCGGTGAGGAATACAGTAATCGTCTCTGCCTCGCCATTTGGATTGGGAGAGAAATACTGAAGTCTAGAGCCTTTACCACCTTTGGTAATATCATACTCACGGTCGCGCGTAACCGAAAGTACTTGAAAACGCTTGATCATGGTTCGCCCACTAGCACCATCTGTATAGACCAGATTGTAAACCATGCGCTCGTCGGACTTATTGAAAACACCCGCATAAAGGATGTTTTTACCAACGAAGACTTTGTCTTGTATCCGTGTCACCTGACAGACTCCATCCTTACGGAAAATGATAATATCATCTATATCCGAGCACTCACAGATAAATTCATCCTTCTTGAGGCCATAGCCTATAAAGCCATCTTCACGGTTAATGTAAAGCTTTGCGTTATTGGCAGCTACAACTGAAGCAGAAATCGTATCAAAATTGGCAATCTCAGTTTTACGTTCCCTTCCTTTGCCATATTTATGCAACAGATTCTTGTAGTAATTGATAGCAAACTCTGTGATGTTAGCTAAGTAATATTCAGTCTGCACTAGCTCTTCACTTAGCCTTCGCATAAGTTCATCTGCTTTGAAAGCATCGAATTTGGAGATCCTCTTGATTTTGATTTCCGTAAGTCTCACAATATCATCATCCGTGATAGTACGATAAAATTGTGGCTTGAATGGTGTCAGACCCTTATCGATAGTGGCGATCACAGCTTCCCATGTCTCACACTCTTCTATGTCTCGATAAATTCGGTTTTCAATGAAGATTTTCTCTAGTGAAGAAAATAGCATCTTCTCCATCAACTCTGCACGCTTGATCTCTAGCTCTTTTGTGAGTAAGCTAACTGTTTGATCTACAGAGTGTTTAAGCAGATCTCCTACTTCTAAAAATTGAGGTTTATCGTCATAGATCACACAAGCATTTGGTGAGATAGATACCTCACAATCTGTGAAAGCATAAAGCGCATCTATGGTAATATCAGGAGATGTGTTTGGAGCCAGTTGAATTTGTACTTCTACATCCTTAGCAGTGTTGTCAAGTACTTTTTTGATTTTAATCTTGCCCTTATCACTCGCCTTTATGATAGAATCAATCAAACTTGTTGTTGTAGTTCCGTACGGTATATCCTTAATGATGAGTGTCTTGCTATCCAATTCTTCGATGACTGCTCGTACCCTTACTTTGCCGCCTCGTTTTCCATTGTTGTAATCGGATACATCAATTTTCCCACCTGTTAGGAAATCAGGATATAAGATCACTTTTTTACCCTTAAGGATATTGATAGCTGCTTCCAATATTTCAATAAAATTGTGAGGAAGAATCTTTGTAGAAAGCCCTACTGCGATACCTTCAACCCCTTGGGCCAGTAGCAATGGAAACTTTACAGGAAAAGTAACTGGCTCTTTTTTCCTTCCATCATAAGAAAGCTGCCATTGAGTGGTTTGGGTGTTGTAGATGACCTCTAAGCCGAATTTAGAAAGTCTTGTTTCGATGTATCGAGGTGCTGCGGCCCCATCACCGGTACGCACATCTCCCCAGTTTCCTTGTGTGTCAAGTAGCAACTCTTTCTGCCCGATATTGACAATAGCATCTCCAATAGACGCATCTCCATGCGGATGGTACTGCATGGTGCTTCCAATCACGTTTGCCACTTTATTGAAACGGCCATCATCCATTTCCTTGAGCGCATGAAGTATCCTTCGCTGTACCGGTTTCATACCATCTTCTATGGCAGGAACCGCGCGCTCCATGATTACATAAGATGCATAATCCAAAAACCAGTTTTCATACATTCCCGAAACAGGAAGTACTTCTTGTAATTGTTCGTCCGAACTATCGATTTCCCCGCTCATCTAAATTCTAGATTTAACAACTTGGTATTTATTCTTCTCTATTTGTTTTTTGATAATGAAAGCATATCTACTTTGTGATAGCTTATTTGAATCAAATATTACTGCTTCATTATCAAAGCAAGTTCCTTTTCATTCACCATTAAAAGCTCATTATTAATTAACCTTGGTGTCAGCGTTTTCCAATTTGAATCTTTACTGAAAATGCTTTTAAACATCGGCAGAGCTTCCTTCAACTTGCCTGAATTTGCCAAGTTGATTGCATGCCAATATTGCATTTCCAGATTATCTGGGAACATTTTTTCTGCTTTGCTATATAGTACTCCAGCTGTTTCATAATCTTCTTCTTCCAGCGCCTTATCTCCTTGATTCATAAACTCATAGGCCTGATGCACTTCCCACAGTCTTCTGATTTCATTTAAAGGTTCGGTATGATCATCTACTCGCAGATCCACTTTTCTGTCTATCCAAGGCTTACCTGTTGATTGACCAGAAACTACCAAAACTGCCGCTGACTGTCTCCCACGAACATCTCCTCCAGCTTTTTCTCCCGCTTCTAATGCTTGAATCATTCTTTCAGCAAGAGTCCCCGCTGCATTTTCAAATGCCATCGCCATAGCTGGCCAAACATCTGCATTTGCCATAAGATTGGCCTGAACTGAGAAATGCTTTCCTACTATATTTCCTGCAAAGGGGATGTTTTTACTTCCCGTATGTGAAGCAGCTCTTCCGCTGGCGTCAATTACTCCTACTTGCCTAAATGCTTCACCTTCATCACTCGCTATCAAAGCATTTAAAACCTGCTGAGCATCTAAGCCGGTTTTTAAAAGAGCCAGACCTTGTGGGCCAAATGCAGGATTTGAAAATGACTGTGTAGCAATAGCTCCTACTCCAGCTTCCGCCCATGTCACCACGGTTCCTACAGAAAACCAATGTGACTGAACAGCCACACCTATGTCTCCTGTTACTGAATCATAAGCCAATATAGAGTAAGTATGCGCAAGCGGATTCTCTTTATTGTATTGAGCCTTGGCTACAAAACCACATAAAGAAAGAATTGCTATTATTAAAAGCTTATTATTTTTCAAGTTCTTGTAATTCATTTACTA
>JBLIFO010000094.1:0-10602 GCA_047633875.1 Marinoscillum sp.
GGTAGCGAGTAGCGACTTTGTGGATGAAGTGTATTCTTATCTGGGTGAAGCCTATCAAATGCGTGGCGAAGATTTGCTGGCATGTAATGCATGGCAAAAGGGCATGAGTGTGAATGAATCAAGAAGTCAAATGTATTATAGAATCAATTGCGATCAATAATCTTCTTGAACAAATATCAATTGATACAATGAAACCAAATGGCTAAAAAGCACCACAGGTACGACAAACAGTGGCAATAGCGAAAATGGCGAGTAGAAAATTGCGCTATTCAAAATCCCCCCAGATTGTACCTCATTGAAATAAGGAGTCGCAAGTATCGCTGTGATCACGATATTAAAAAGAAGTCCGAGAGCCACTAGATTCCAAAGGATAGCCCCAATTCTATTGCTTCGTTTTTTACCAACTAAGAAAACTCCGACAAATGGAGCAGTGATTCCAGATAGAATGTCCAGGTTGGATCCTTCAAATGTCATATCTGCTGGAACAACTTCATTTAGGAAAAGCCAGAAGAGTACAATTTCTACAGGAACTCTTATCAAGTGGATATAGGTTAATGTCGTGATAGGCATTTTCGCCAAGAAAGCCCTACCCCTCGGAATTGCAAAAAGGATAATAATAAAGAGCAAAGTAGCTCCTACGAATAGGAAGATTCGTGGGGGAAATGCTTCGAAATCTTGAAAGTATCCTGAATTGGTAAGAATCGTATGTAAGCCGATCCACCCAATCATACCAAATAAGGCGATCATCGGTGCTTTGCTTTTTTCTTTCTTGTTGGCTGCTGAGGTAACGGCGTAATACATGAAACCGAAACAAGTGATGACGCAGGCAATAAAAGTGGCGCTGACGTGTAAAGGGATGTCTTTCATCAAGGGTGAAGAAATGTTTAGAGTAATATAAGAAAAACCGTTTAAAATTAATTTGGAGTTAACAACTAGTTAGTGGTCGTAAGATTATTCTGACTTAAACCCGAATTATTCATCAGAAAATGAATGAATGACGAAAAACACTGTTTCCAGTGTTTTTGTCAGGTGCTAACGATCCGCAATATTGCGGATGTCACACCCTGACTTAGCGTCATGGGGTTAACCGCGCGGCGGACCGTCCAGACATGTGAAAATCGCTAAGCAGGATGGAATAAAGCTATTTAAATCCCTTATTTTGAAATCGTCTGATTATGCAATAGAATTCTATTGCATAATTGCGGTTAAAATTGATAGTTTAGGAGGATGATTGATTTAGTGGAAAAGCTGAGAAAGCGTCTAGAGCAACCAATGCCCGCAGAGGCAGCTTATAGGCGTTTTGTGCCGAAGCTTACCGCTGGTCAGCGGATGAGTTTCAAGTACACTGAGCCACCGAGAATGGCAGCTGTTTTGATTTTGCTCTATGAAAAGAATGGCGAAGTGTATTTCCCTTTGATCCAAAGACCTCAGTATGAAGGTATCCACAGTGGACAAATGGCTTTGCCTGGAGGTAGACAAGAATTGGAAGATGCCGACTTGACCATCACTGCACTTCGTGAGACCCATGAGGAGATCGGCATAGCGCCTGAGCATATCAAGATCATTGGAAATCTCAGTGAGTTTTTGGTGTCAGCTAGTAATCACTTGATCCTGCCAGTAATTGGTTATATGACCACTAAGCCACATTTCATACCCGATGAAATAGAAGTGGATGAAATCATTGAGGCACCGTTGAGCCAGCTGTTAGATATCTCACGGTTAAAGGAAAAGGAAATAGAAGCGGCTAGAGGCTATCGAATGACAGCACCTTATTTTGATCTTGAAAATAAAGTGGTGTGGGGAGCTACGGCCATGATGTTAAGTGAATTTTCAATGATACTGGAAGAATTATGAATGAACCTTTGATCACCAATGATGCGGTAATATTTGGCATCATCATGCTTTTGTTGGGTATTGTATTTACCACATCATCTAGCGAAAATCCTATCTGGAAGAAGTTTTACGCCGTAGTGCCAGCTTTGCTTATGTGCTATTTCTTGCCGTCACTTTTGGGCACTTTTGGTATTATTGATCCAAGCAAATCAAGACTATATTTTGTGGCCTCTAGGTATCTCTTACCAGCTTCGCTTGTGTTGCTCACTATCAGTGTGGATTTGAAAGAAATCGTCAAACTAGGTCCAAAAGCTCTTATCATGTTTGTCACTGCTACGGTGGGGATTATACTTGGAGGACCTTTTGCGATATTGGTGTTTTCCGTGATCGCACCGGATGTGATCGGAGCGGAACCGGGCAATGAACTTTGGCGCGGCATGACCACTATAGCAGGATCGTGGATTGGTGGAGGAGCGAATCAAGCAGCAATGAAAGAGGTCTTTGAGGTAAACGGAGAACTGTTCTCCAAGATGGTAGCGGTAGATATTATTGTAGGAAATACCTGGTTGGGAGTCTTGCTCACAGGGATTGGTTATACCAAAATAATTGACCGAAAATTAAAAGCTGATTCATCCGCCATAGAGGCATTGAAGGCTAAAATGGACGCTTTTCAACAAAGGACGGCCAAGATTCCTACGCTGACGGATTTAATGCGCATTTTGATGTTTGGTTTTATAGCCACAGGTATTGCGCATTATTTGAGTGACCTCATTGCTCCTGCAATTGCTGAAAACTTCCCATCACTTGAGAGCTATAGTCTTACCTCTGGGTTCTTCTGGTTGGTGGTGATCGCGACTACTTTGGGAGTGATTCTATCCTTTACCAAAGCTAAAGAGCTGGAGGGAGCTGGCGCATCAAAAATAGGAAGCGTCTTTATTTACATATTGGTAGCCACTATAGGGATGCAAATGGATGTGATGGCTGTTTTTGATGATCCTGGATTGTTTTTAGTAGGGATTACTTGGATGGTTTTTCATGTTTCATTGTTGGTAATAGTCGCCAAGTTGATCAAAGCGCCTTACTTCTTTGTGGCTGTTGGCAGTACTGCTAACGTTGGTGGAGCGGCAAGTGCTCCTGTTGTAGCCGCTGCTTTCCATCCGTCTTTAGCACCAGTCGGAGTGCTTCTTGCTGTATTCGGCTATGTGTTGGGGACCTATGGTGCGTACCTCTGCGGAATCTTAATGGGAGCAGTGTCGCCATGATTGAAGATCGTCACATTCCAATTAGCATTCAGGCTTCCTATTCTGTATTGAATGCACATAATGCAAACACGAAACGAGTTTGGTTGGTCTTCCACGGCTATGGCCAGTTAAGTAAATTCTTCATTAAGAAATTCGAAGAGCTAAATCCTCAGGAGAATTATATCATAGCTCCACAGGGACTTTCTAAGTTTTATCTCGAAGGCTTCACTGGTAGGGTAGGCGCTAGCTGGATGACTAAAGTAGATCGACTGGCTGAGATTGCCCAACAGATGAATCTTGTTGATGAAATCTTGAAGAAAGAAGGAGTCCAGCGTCAGAATATTCAGTTTAATTATTTCGGCTTTTCTCAAGGAGTAGCTACAATGTGTCGTTATGCAGCGCATGCCAAATTACCTTTTGGTCAGATGGTGTTGTGGGCAGGGACTTTTCCTCCAGAGTTGGAAAAGGCCGATTTTGATTTCCTGAAAGGTGATGAGCAAGTCAAGTATTACTCAGGAAGTGATGATCCATTTTATAAGGAAGGAATGAAAGAGAAGCAAGAAGAATTGGTTTTGGCGGCAATGGGCTTAACCCCTACTTTATTCCCTTTTGAAGGGAAACATGAAGTGGTAGCTTCATTGGTTGGTAAGCTTTAGTGTTCGTTTTGTGCCGTGAATTGTTCTATTTTAGTACACCTATAAAATCTCCGAACAAATAAGTGATAGATAATCAGGGAGTTAGTATTTTGGTATCAGCTTTGAACTCTCGCCTCAGAATTAATTAGAAAAATGATAAAATTCAATAACGTAGATAAGTTCATAGAATCACGCTATCAGCGCAATTTCATACTAAAGAGCATAGATCTAGAGATCAATGCTGGAGAGTTTGTGAGCATTGTTGGGCCAAGTGGTTCGGGTAAATCCACTCTGATGAATATCATCGGCATGCTGGATAAACCATCTCAAGGAGAGTACTACTTTATGGACGAGCCTGTCCATCTTTTCAATGAGCGCAAGACCTCCAAGATTCATAAGGAACACATCGGGTTTATATTTCAGGCCTATCACCTGATCGACGAACTCAATGTGTATGAAAATATCGAGACGCCTTTGCTTTATCGTGGCGTAGGTCGTAAAGAACGCGCCAGTATGGTAGCTGAGATGCTCGATCGCTTTAATATGGTAGCAAAACGAGATCTTTTCCCTGAGCAGCTTTCTGGTGGTCAGCAACAGCTGGTAGGTGTGGCCCGTGCGATAGTTGGCCGTCCAAAATTATTATTAGCGGATGAGCCTACTGGTAACTTGCATTCCTCACAAGGGGAAGAAGTGATGGACATGCTCAAAGAACTGAACAAGGATGGGATGACCATCATCCAAGTGACTCACAATGAGAAATTTGCTGGATATGCGTCGAAAATTATCGAGTTAGAAGATGGAGGTTTGAAGCGTCATTAGAACCGAACGCTTCATATTCCGTCTCAGTTACTTATTACAAATTTGGGCTGTTGTTAGCCATTTGTTCTAACCGTACTTTACGCGGAAGAAGCTGTGCTGCTTTAGTTAAAAGCCTATACTTGCTACCATTCACAATGGAAGGTTGTTTACGTGCAGCTAATGTGGCCAAAGCTTCTTTTACAACGAGCTCGGGTTCCAATACCATTTTAGGATCCATTGCGCCTATTCGGCTACCAGCATTTTCATGAAAAGGTGTTCGCACAGCGCCAGGAAGATCAGCGAATACATAGACGCCTTTGTTTTTGTATTCATACCAGAGGCACTCAGTAAAAGAAGTAACGAACGACTTAGTTGCCGAATAAACAGCAGCGCCTGGCATAGGTAGGAGAGAAAGTGCCGAAGAGATGTTCATCAAAGCATCGCCTTTTACGGCTGTAGCCAAATACGCATAAGAAAGACGAACCAAAGCATCCATGTTCAGGTGCATCATATTTACTTGATCTTTGATTGAAAGATTTTCAAATCTTCCATACATGCCATATCCGGCATTGTTGATCAAGAGATCATATTTGGTCTCTTTGAGGTGCTTTTCCATCGCAGCAATACCCGCTTCCTCCGATAGATCTGCTACAAGGTAATTACCTTCTCCAAATGCTGATTTGAGTTTATCTTCAGATCGCGCTACGCCAGTTACGGCCCAACCTTGCGCTTTCAAAGACTTGGAAAATTGTAATCCTATACCTGTGCTTGCGCCTGTTACTAATGCCTTTTTCATTTAAAATTGATTGTTTAAAATTTCCTAGACTCTTTAACTACAATCTCACTTGGATTTAGTTCATAAAAGTCATGATATAATATACTGCGCATTTTTGAGCTTTTAGATTTAAAAGAGGTTGATAAATCTCTGGCTGAATGATTTCTTCAATATCAAAAGAAGCCTTGACTACCTTCAGAAGCCTCGTCCATCATTTCTTCAGATAGCTCTTTACCTAAGTACTTGTCAATGAGATTATGCGCCACATAGATCAGGGGTGTGAGCAAAATGGCTATCCCAAATTTGTAGATATAATTGATTGTGCCAACGGAAAGCAGCTGTTCTAAACTCCAGGCACTTCCTGCTGGGGCCATTACATAAAATGCAATTCCCAGCACAACGAAACTATCCACCAGCTGAGAGATAAGTGTAGATCCAGTCGCGCGCAACCAGATAAATTTGTTGCCAGTTAGTTTTTTTAGTTTTTGAAAAATATAAACATCTAAAAACTGACCTATTAGAAAAGCTGTAAGTGAACCTATGATGATGCCCAGTCCTTGTCGGAAAATGGTATTGAAGGCAAAGTTTATATTGAAAGGATTGCCTTGAGTATCTACACTGTTCACATTGAGCCAAAAATCAGCTGGGCTCAAAAGAGTAACCAAGTAGATCACTAGGAAAACATAAAGTATACAGCCTGACGCGATGTAGCTGATCTTTCGTACGCCTTTCTTGCCAAAATACTCATTGATGACATCCGTCAGGATAAAGACCACAGGCCAGATCACTACACCAGCTGTGAGGTTGAAGTCAAGCACGAAATTCCCAAAAAGTGGAATGTTTGCAGGGGATAAACCCAAAGTAGCCTCAGCCGAAAATATTTTAATGCCGATGACCTCAGCCAAAATAGCATTGGTAAGGAATATGGCGGAGAGGATGATAAAGAGCGTTTGCTTTTTATTCTGC
Source organism: Marinoscillum sp. (assembly GCA_047633875.1). Lineage (GTDB taxonomy): Bacteria > Bacteroidota > Bacteroidia > Cytophagales > Cyclobacteriaceae > Marinoscillum. The sequence goes on from JBLIFO010000094.1 coordinate 6,249, forward strand.
ATCCTTAGTGATTGATTACGAAGTTTTTACCCTCTTCCGCTAGATAGCTTTCTGGAAATTCGCTCTGAGCCTCTTTCAATAAGGGTCTTAAATCACGATAGCGCGTAGAAAAATGGCCAAGTAGCAATTGTCTCACATTTGCTGCTTTGGCCAAACTGGCCGCTTGCTTGGCTGTACTATGATAGGTGCTAGCGGCTCTCTCTGACATATCGTCCATAAAGGTAGCTTCATGGTAGAGCAAATCGATATTTTTCAATCTTTCAGCTAATTCAGGAATCGGCTTTGTATCCGAGCAGAAGGCATAGCTGTATGGGTTTTTGGGATGAAAAGTTGCCAGTTCATTTTTGTAAATCAAGTTACCCTCGTCATCTAGCAGGTCTTCTCCATTCCGAAGTTTATTGGCCTGTATAGGAGTAAGCTTAATATCTACCACTTGCTTATTGATACCGCGCAGTTTTGGTTTTTCTCGGAAGAGATATCCAGAGCACGGTACACGGTGATTCAAAGGAATGGTGGTCACTACCATTTTATCGTCCTCAAAGACGATAGAGGTTTCGTTCGCTACCCATTCATGAAACTTGATATCAAAGGACAGTCTCGTTTCAGAATATTTGAGCTGAAGCGTAAGAATATCACGAAGACCAGGAGGACCTGTGATAACCAAATCATCATTGCGACCATACAAATGCAAGGTGGAGATCAGGCCGATGAGGCCATAATAGTGATCTCCATGCAAATGTGATATCAAGATGTGGTTGATGCGGCTGAGCTTGATCTTGTATTTCTTGATCTGCAGCTGCGTGCCCTCACCACAATCTATCAGGAAATACTTGTCTTGTACCCGAAGCAGCTGCGACGTATGATGTCTGCCGTTAGCAAAAGCGGCAGCATTAGAACCTAATATCTGTAATTCGAGCGCCAATGATTATTCCTCTTCTGCTGCTCTAAGTCCACGCTCGATTTCATCGAACAAGACAGCATCTTTTGCCTCTTCTTCAGTAGGAAGGATATTGATTACCTTGTGCAATTGGCTGATGGTGATAAGCTTCTCAACATGCTCATTGAGTTTGCAAAGCACAAACGAACCACGCTCAGTGAATAGTCTGTTGCCTACAAGTAGCGCACTCAACCCAGAAGAGTCAGAGTATTTTACTACTTTCATATTCACAATTAGATTTTTCACACCTTCCGCATGAAGGGTTACAAACTCAGATTTCACCTCAGGGGCAATTGTAGAGTCTAATTTTTCCTCATCAATTGTGACGATTGTGAATGCATCTTGTCTGTCTATCGAAAATTTCATAATGTTTCTATTGTCTTATTAATGTTGTAATTTATTCTATTCAGAGCATCCTCGGCTGATGCTTTACTAAATTCCTTTCCGACGATCTTTTCATAAAGTTCTATGTATCTATCAGAAACCGACGCAACAAACTCTGGTGTCATCTCTGGGATGGTTTGACCTTCCTTTCCTTGGAATCCGTTGGCAATGAGCCATTGTCTCACAAACTCCTTGGAAAGCTGCTTTTGTTGCTCGCCAGATTGCTGTCTGGCTTCATAACCTTCCGCATAGAAGTACCGAGAAGAGTCAGGGGTATGCACTTCGTCTATCAAAGTTATGACGCCATGGTAATTACCAAACTCATACTTGGTATCCACCAAAATCAGGCCTTGCTCTGCTGCCAATTTAGTGCCTCGCTCGTAAAGGGCGAAAGTATATTTTTCTAGTTGGCTATAATCTTCTTCACTTACCAAGCCGTTATTGACGATCGCTTCACGCGAAATGTCTTCATCGTGCCCTTCATGAGCCTTAGTAGTAGGAGTGATGATTGGGTTTGGAAGTCGGTCGTGTTCCTTTAGTCCTTCTGGAAGAGGCACGCCACAAAGTATTCTGCGACCAGCAGCGTATTCTCTCCATGCATGACCTGTGAGGTATCCTCGGATGACCATTTCCACAGGGAAAGGCTCACATTTCTTACCAATGGTTACATTTTGGTCAGGCACTTCTAGTACCCAATTAGGTACGATATCCTTCGTTTTTTCTAGCATGATCGCTGCTATCTGATTGAGCACCTGACCTTTGTAAGGAATAGCTTCTGGCAGTACCACATCAAATGCTGAGATGCGATCGGAAGCGACCATCACCAAATAATCTTTGATCGTATAGACGTCCCTTACTTTACCAACATATCTGTTGGTCTGATTGGGGAAGCTGAAATCTGTGATTTTTATACCTTGATACATGTGGGGCAAATATAGCCATCTCAGTCAATTTTATGTTTGATGTGGCTATAACTATCTGTCCTTTTGATGTGTTTATACAATTGAATAAATTCGAGAGCCAATAAATGATCTATCTACTTAAAAATGCTATTATTAAAGCAGAAGGCTAAAATCTAATTTTAAAAGACTGATGATTGAAAGCTGAGTACTGAAGACCGATCGCTGATGACTGAAATTTATTCTGTCTTTTCAATTCCATTTACATAAGTGATCTTCTCAGTGACTTCACCTTTTTTGTCATAGAAAGTCCAAACTCCATGTCGCTTGTTGCGGATGTATTCACCTTCATATTCTATCTGCCCATTTTTATGAAACTTGGTGTAAGTCCCATGAAGTTTATCGAGCTTCCAGTTCTCTATTGTTGAAGGCTCTCCATCAGAGAAATATGTTTTTGAAACACCTTGTTGAATCCCAAACCCATAGTTTTTTTCTTCTACTAGTTTTCCTTTTTCGTAAGAATAGGACAATCCGTGAAGTTTACCATTCTGATAATTTTGCTTGTTTGTAACTTTTCCCTTCTCATCATACAGCACCCATAGCCCTTGAGGTAGGTCGTTCAAAAGCTCTTTTTCAGCCTTGATATCTCCTTTTTCATAATACTCTTTGATTTTAGCATCCAATCCTCTATTAGAAAATTGCGCTACATAGCTAGGCTTTCCATTGTCGAAATATTCTATGTTTTTACCTATTCGATAGCCATTTTGGTATTTGAAGTCTTTGTAAATGCTGCCATCTGCGTGATAAGCTGTGTAATCGCCATTGAGGTTGCCGTCTTCATAAGTACCAAGGGACCGTAACTGACCATCTTCATAGTAATACTTGATATAACCAGATCGCTTCCCACGCTCATTGAGTGCTTCCATTTCCAGCTTACCAGAAGTGTAAAAAGTCCTATACGAGCCATCCAATAACCCGCCCACATATTCTGCTTCTAACTTGAGATTGCCATTGGTATAGTAGTGACGCGTATAGCCATTGGGCTTACCTGAGGCATATTCGATCTCTTCTTTGAGGATTCCATTTTGATAGAATTCCTTTACAGGGCCTTCTGGTTTTCCATTTTCAAAATTGGAACTACCTATGAGTATACCCTTTGCGTTGAAGAGCTTCAGTTCTCCTACCAAGGTATCGTTTAGGAAAGTCGCCTCTTGGATTTTATTGCCTTGCTCATCAAAGACAGAAATTGCTCCTTGCCTTAAATTATCAATGTAAGTAGTTTCTCTCTGGATGCTTCCGTTTTCGTAGAAATTGGTGAAAAGACCATTTTTCTTACCTTTTTTGAAATCACCTGTAACGATTACTTTTCCTGTAAGGCTATACTGTTTGTATGGCCCGTCGATAGCAGAACTATCACCATCCATGAGATAATACTCTTCCTTCACGATGCTTGGTGACTCTGGATAATAGGTAAATACTTTCTCCTGTGCGTAGCAAAGGCTATTTATGAAAAGTGCAGCGAAGAATAATGACTTTCTCATTTATTAAATTTTAAACTCAACGCAGCGGCCACAAAATCATTGCGGTCTAAACTCGCTCAATCACAATAGCAGAAGCTCCGCCACCACCATTGCAGATACCAGCTACACCTATGGTTCCATTGTTTTGATTCAAAACCGAGTTGAGCGTAGTGATGATTCTTGCACCTGAAGCGCCAAGAGGATGCCCTAAAGCAACTGCTCCGCCATTTACATTGACCACAGAAGCATCAAGTCCCAATTTCTTATTGTTGGCAAGAGCTACAACAGAGAATGCTTCATTGATTTCATAATAATCCACATCAGTGGCTTTTAATCCAGCGTGTTTGATTGCTTTCGGGATCGCTTCAGAAGGAGCGGTGGTAAACCAAATAGGCTCTTGAGCAGCGTCAGCAAATCCACGGATTTTGGCAAGAGGCTTAAGACCTAGCTCTTTCAATTTTTTCGCACTAACCAATATTAGGGCCGAAGCACCGTCATTGATAGTAGAAGCATTTGCGGCTGTAACGGATCCGTCTTTATTGAACACAGGACGTAATCCTGGTATTTTAGAGAAATCAACATTTTTGAATTCCTCATCCGTATCCATTATGATT
>JBLIFO010000095.1:0-10548 GCA_047633875.1 Marinoscillum sp.
AATTTCCTGCTGGAATAGGATGATAGCTGCCAACACACCCACTCCCATAAACTGGCCCAGAACATTGCTTATCAGCTCCATTTGGGCTGCTTTCACCACGAGATAGATAAGATAAAGCACTAAAAAGCCTATGAAAACTTTGATAGCAACACTGCCTCGCATCAGTTTGTAAACCTGATAGAGGAGAATTGCGAAAAGCAGAATATCAATGATATCTACCCATCCAATTTCCAGAAACCCTATGTTGAAACCTAATATCAATTTTGCAGCAAATTTATCAGCTTGATCGCCTCGATAGCTTCTTTAACATCATGTACACGGAGCACCGAAACGCCTTTTAACAAAGCTACGGTATTTAAAACAGTTGTACCATTCAATGCCTCCTCTGCGGTGACATTTAATGATTTATATATCATTGATTTTCTAGAAACACCGCACAACGTTGTGAACCCGAGTTGATTTAAAAATTCTAGTTGATTAAGTAACTCGAAATTCTGTTCTTTAGTTTTCGCAAACCCAAAACCAGGGTCAATTATGAAATCTTTGATACCTGCTTCTTCCACTTTTTTGGACTTTAAAGCAAAGTATTTAGCTACTTCTCCTACCAAATCCTCATAGTTCGTGAGCTTAGACATTGTTTGTGGAGTGCCTCTCATGTGCATCCCAACATAGGGCACGCCAAGTGTCCCCACTATACCGAGCATCTCACCATCCAACTCACCACAGCTGATGTCATTGACAAGATCTGCACCTGCCTCAACGGCTCGTTTCGCTACACCGCTCCTAAAGGAATCTATCGATAAATACACTTCTGGAAAAGTCTTTCTAAGCGCCTCTATAATAGGAATAGTACGCTGAAGCTCCTCCTCCTCGGAGATATCAATGGAGCCAGGTCTTGTAGAATATCCACCTATATCCAGAAAAGTTGCGCCATCGTTGATCATACCTTCCGCCTTCAAAAGCACCTCATCTGTCGATGATATTCTACTGCCTTTGTAAAATGAATCAGGTGTCACATTTAATATACCCATGACTCTTGGCACAGACAGGTCGAGCAGGCTTCCCTTGATATTTATGGATTTTTGAGGTGTCAATGTGTTAGATTTGTTGAGCTAAATCGAAAGTGACAATATAACCTATTTCAGAAATTGAAAGACGCCACAATCAGCCAATACAACGAAATAATTGCCTCTTGCAAGGAGCTTTTTGAGAAAAAAACACATGACTATGGTACTGCTTGGCGCATTCTAAGGTTATCAAGTATCACTGATCAGATATTCATCAAAGCACAACGCATCCGTTCCATACAAGACAAAGGTTTACAAAAAGTGGGAGACGATATTCCGTCTGAGTTCATCGGTATTATTAACTACTGCATCATCGCCCTCATACAAATGGAGCTCACTGAAAAGGATCCAATGGAACTTACCTACAAACGGGTTGGCCCAAAATATGAAGAAGCAGCCAGCAGAACCCGTGAGTTGCTGACTAACAAAAATCATGACTATGGTGAGGCATGGCGGGACATGAGAGTTTCTTCAATGACAGATCTCATCTTGATGAAACTACTACGGGTGAAACAAATAGAAGACAATGCCGGTAAAACCCTAGTGTCTGAGGGAATAGATGCCAATTATCAAGACATGATCAACTATTCGGTCTTTTGCCTCATTAAAATCAAAGAAGGAAAATCATGAGAATAATCGCAGAAATATCAAGATACCTAGTTGGAGCTTTGTTCATTTTTTCAGGCTTGATCAAGGTGAATGACCCAATTGGAACGGCTATCAAACTGCAAGAATACTTTGAAGTATTTGCCTACGACATTGCTCCATTTTTCGAATGGTTTGTGCCCGCTTCTCTGTTTTTGTCTGTATTTCTGAGTGTGTTCGAAGTAGTACTGGGGACAGCATTAATCATTGGATTTCAGATAAAAAGAACAGTCTGGGCTCTCTTGTTGATGATCGTCTTTTTCACATTCCTTACCTTCTATTCTGCTTACTTCAACAAAGTAACGGACTGTGGGTGCTTCGGTGACGCTATCAAACTTACACCATGGGAGTCATTTACCAAAGACATTATTCTGCTTGTTTTGATCGTGATCATCTTCGTGAGACGCGAATTTTACGAAAGCTGGTTCTCTGATTATTTCGGCTATTTCAAAGTGATAGGAACCACCATTTGCTTGACTTTTATTGGCTATTATGCTATCGCTCATTTGCCATTTATCGATTTTAGAGCATATGCTGTAGGCAATAGCCTGCCAGCTTTGATGAAACCTTCCGAGGAGCTTCGATATGAATATGTGATGGAAAAAGATGGTGACACTTTCACTTTCGACAAATACCCAACTGACAAAAGCTACAAGTTCATTTCGATGGATTTGGTAAATCCTGATGCGCAACCAAAAATCACTGATCTTGGTATTTGGAATGATGATGGGGACTTCACAGAAGAGCTTTTGAGTGGTAATAAACTGCTTTTCATAATTTACGATGCGCAAAAAGCAAGCACAGCGAATATTGAAGATTTGAAAAATCTTGCGAAGAGTGTGACCAATGCTGATGTATGGGTGCTGACTGCTTCAGGCTATGAAGAATTTGAAGCCTTCCGCCACGAACAACAATTGGCAGTACCATATTTCTACGCGGATGCTACTGTGCTAAAAACCATGATCCGATCAAACCCGGGAATCATGCTACTGCAAAACGGCAAAGTGCTAGGTAAATGGCATCACAATGACACGCCGAGCACATTTGATATAAATGGCTTATTGAATTGAAGTCAAACAAGCGAATCTATCTTGTGGGGATGCCCGGATCGGGGAAGTCTTTTTTTGGTAAAAATCTAGCCAATGAATTAGACGTCCCATTTATAGATATGGACGATGAAACAGAAACCCGAGAGAAAAAGACTATCTCAGAAATTTTTGAAATCCAAGGCGAAGAATATTTCCGCAAAGTGGAGGCTACTGTATTGCGAGACCTTACTTTGAATAATGACAACTGCGTAATTAGCACAGGAGGTGGCGCACCTTGCTTTCACCAAGGCATGGATTATATGAATGCAAATGGAGTGACGATTTATCTAAAAACGGAAAAATCATTATTGATTGAGCGGCTAGAAAGGAAATCTCATCGCCCTTTAATGCACGGGGATATTGTTAAAAAAACAGAGCTACTTCTTGAAACTAGAGGTCCTATATATGAAAAAGCTCACCTCGCTATTGATCATAGAGAAGTGAGCTCTGTCGTGGAATCTCTTTCGAAGATTAAAAATTGAAGCCTACCGTAGCTGAGATATTCGTTGATCTATTAGTGATGTCGGCTAAAGGTTGACTTCCATCATTTAAGTTGTATGGTGAGTAAGCATCAAATCTTTTCATATTCACTACCGCTAAATCAACAAAGTAGTCTCTCGTGCGAAAACCAGCTCCAATAGACAGGTTTTGACGGCTACCATCAAAGTTGTCATTGTTGCGATATGGGTCAGAGAAATAAGCATAACCACCTCTAAATCTGAAGTTGTCGTATCTGAACTCAGCACCTAACCGATAATTGATTGCTCGGGTGTATAGGTTCATAATGGATTGATTATCAGCAAAAACTGTGAAATCGCTAGATTTTAACTGTGCCGATCCAAAATCAACAAATTCCACATCACCAGTAATAAAACCAAGCTTACCTAAGAATGCAGTCGCACCAAGGTTAAGCCTACCTGGAGTTCGCATGTTATATTGCCCGATGTTTAGGTCACTCACAAAATCTCTCTCATTGAGAATTATTGTTTCACCATTATCATCCAACTCTACTCCGTTCCAATTGGTAGAGTTGGTAAATCCGCTCTCTTCGTTTAGTGAGTAGAAAGTAGCTGTCTTGTAAGAAACGCCTACAGTCAAGTAGTCAACTGGTCGTGCGATAAGACCTATACTTCCATTGATACCACTACCATCTATGCTTAGATCATCCTTCACATTGATAGAGTTGATCCAGTCATCTACTTGAGTGCCTCCATTGTCATCTGTGTAGAAAAAATCTGTCTCCAAATAATTGCGTGACATTTTATAATCCAAAGACACAAAACCAAGCCCAGCTCCAAAGTACACTTTGTCATTATAGTTTCCTCCCCAAGAGAAATTGAGATCATACTGACCTCCTCTTGTTGTAATCGTCTCTGACTGCATAGGATATCCAATCACAAAGGAGTCATATCCAGTTACCACATCATTATCATCGAGAACAGGGCTGATCAGATAATTTTCATAGCCGCTCAAGGATAAGCCTGATAGTGAGCTACTGTTTTGAGTACCTGCATCTTGAATAAAAGCATCTATTATCGAGTTATTCGCATTTCGCCCTTGGTAGGTAACTTCATTATTGAAGTCATTGGTTCTATTCAAAGTGATCGCAAATGATCCGCCTTTGAATTTTTCATCTGTGTAATCTCCCTTATTGTTATTGAACACAATGCCGAGATTGGCAAAATTGAAGTTGTTTTTATAAGTAGCAACATTTGATCCCAAATAGGAAGATTGCGCATTATGCATGTTCAAGCTTGGAGTGAATGAGAATACATTTCGGTTGTAAAATCCCAAGCCTGCAGGATTGGCACCAGCCGCACTCATATCAGCGCCCAAAGAAGTTGTAGCCCCACCAATACCTTGCATACGCGCTGTATTGCCATAGGTAGAGCTTGCCTGACCAAACAACAATGCATCACGATAGTATCCAATAGAGCCTTCTGCTACTTGAGCCACCAGCCCAAGTGAAGACAAAGCAATACCAGCAAATATTAAATATTTGAAATTTTTCATGAGCTTGATGTTTTTTTATTAATTAATTGCCGCCTCTTGATCTAGAAGAAGAGCTTCCACCACCACTACTTCTACTGCCACCAGACGAACTCCCACCACTTGAGCTTCTGCTCGATCCACCACCTGTAGAGAATGATGAACTACTTCTGCTAGAAGATCCGCTGCTGCTACTACTCGGAGTGTAACTACTTCTGCTAGGTGTAGAGCTGCTACCAGATGAATAAGAAGAAGAACTTCTGCTTCTGTTTGTAGAGCCAGAGCTGTAAGAACTATTGGACCTAGAGCCAGAAGATGGAGTAGTTGAAGTGCTATAACGTCTATTTGCAGTATTACTACTAGAAACTTGAGATCCTGAATTGCCGCGACCATAATTTGAATTCGTACTTGGTCTTCCAGGGTTTACATTAGCACCATTATTATCCGTATTTGACCTAGATCTGGTAGAGGCAACAGCATCACGAGAACTAGTTCCAGAGTTTGAGGCGACACCTGATCTTGACCTAGCATAATATTCATTTTGAGTTCTACTATAGTCTCTTGTATCATTGTTTGCAAGATTTGCACGACTACCGCCGTTAGGAACTGGTGTTCTGCTATTCCCAGATCGTGACCCTTGGACTACAGATCCACCTCGAGAGTATCTACTACCTACTACCACATCTCTGCTCGGAGAGCTACTGACACCTTCTGACCAACCTCCATAATATTGACCATTGTTGAACCCAGCATTGTAACCATATCCATTCCAAGGAGACCCATATCCAAAACCGCCTACTGGATTACCCCAAAATCCTGAGTAATAATTTCCACCAAAAGCCCAGCTATTCCATGGATCATAACCACCAAAACCAAACCCTATTGAGAATCTATTCCTGTTATAAAAAGGAGACCACATCATAGAAGTATTCATCCAAGGATCGAAGAAAGGGTCGTTCCAGTTATTGTTGTTCCAACCATTATTATTCCAACCATTGTTCATCCCTGAATTCCCATAGTAATTATTGATTACGGTAGGAGCATTTTGATTTTCATAGTTTGCGTATTGTTGCTCTTCAGGATAGTAAGAAATATTTGAATAAGAAGGTTGACTATAGTTTGCATTATCATCAGAAACCGCAAACTCACTATCTGATGAATATTCCTTACTTGCTTGATAGCGAGCGATATACTCTGGATTTACCTTATTGGCAGAGTACTCATCGGTATAATTATTGGCTGTATACGCTTGATATACATTCAAGCTTTCCGTCACCTTTGGCTCTTCCGATTTCTTTCTGTCTTTAGACGAGAAGTAAAGGTCATCGTATTCTTGACCTAAAGCAGGCAAAGTCACCATCAATATGATGAGAAGTCCTGTGATTCGAGTGAGTTTGTTTAAAGCTTTCATAATTCCTACCGTTTAAATGTAATACCGTGAAACCGTCCTGCAAGTTTAGCTTTAGTAAGCTTATATTTGCCATCCTGATTTCTTGACAAGAAATAAGCAATTACTATACCAAAAGACAAACATTATTATGAGTAAAGCAATTCCAAGCCGTTCCGAAGATTATTCTTTGTGGTACAATGAGCTTGTGAAGAAGGCCGGGTTGGCTGAAAATTCTGCCGTGAGAGGCTGTATGGTCATAAAACCATATGGTTTTGCCATATGGGAAAAAATGCAGCAGACCTTGGATAAAATGTTCAAAGAGACTGGCCATTCCAATGCCTATTTTCCTCTTTTCATCCCTAAATCTTTCTTCAGTAAAGAGGCCAGTCATGTGGAAGGCTTTGCGAAAGAATGCGCTGTGGTCACACATTATCGTTTGAAAAATGATGAGGTAAATGGTGGAGTAATCGTAGATCCAGATGCAAAACTCGAAGAAGAACTGATCGTAAGACCCACATCGGAAACGGTAATTTGGGATTCATATAGTCGATGGATTCAGTCATATAGAGATCTTCCACTCCTTATCAATCAATGGGCCAATGTAGTGAGATGGGAAATGCGTACAAGATTATTTCTAAGAACAGCAGAGTTTCTCTGGCAAGAAGGACATACTGCACACGCTACACAGAAAGAAGCTGAGGAAGAGACGTTACGAATGCTAGATGTATATGCTCAGTTTGCTGAAGAATACATGGCCATGCCTGTAACCAAAGGTGTGAAAACAGAAAACGAGCGTTTTGCAGGTGCTCTTGAGACCTACTGTATCGAAGCTATGATGCAGGATGGCAAGGCTTTGCAAGCGGGTACCTCTCACTTCTTGGGACAGAATTTTGCTAAAGCTTTTGATGTCAAGTTTGCCAATAAGGAAGGTAAAGAAGAATATGTTTGGGGCACCTCTTGGGGTGTCTCTACCAGATTAATGGGTGCGCTCATCATGGCACATTCTGATGATGATGGACTTGTCTTGCCTCCAAACCTTGCTCCTACTCAAGTAGTAATTGTTCCAATATTTTGGAAAGACGAAGAACTTGAGAGAATATCTGTTCTTGCAGATAAACTAACAAAAGAGCTTAGAGCCAAAGGTATTTCTGTCAAATACGACAAACGCGATACCCATAAGCCGGGATGGAAATTCGCCGAATATGAATTGCAAGGTGTGCCTGTAAGGGTGGCAATTGGTCCAAAGGACTTGGAAAAAGGCACTTTGGAAATTGCCCGTAGAGATACAAAGGCAAAAGAGTTTGTCGGTCAAGATGTAGCCGTGGAGTACATCGACCAGTTGCTCAAAGATATCCAAGCCAATATTTACAAAAAGGCCGTGGATTTTAAAGAGGCAAACACCCATGAGGCAAATACCTTTGAGGAATTCAAAGAAATCTTAGAGTCCAAAAGCGGATTTGTATATGCTCATTGGGATGGAACCCCTGAAACTGAAAATAAAATAAAAGAAGAAACGAAAGCCACTATCCGTTGCATTCCGTTAAATTCAAACCCGGAAGCAGGTAGCTGTATATATACAGGTAAGCCTTCCAGAGGACGAGTTCTATTCGCAAAATCATACTAAGTGGAGTGGTTAATCATCATCGGACTAATTCTTACCGGCATCTTTTTGGTGGTGGCTGAGATTATTTTTATACCAGGTATATTCGTGGCTGGAGCCATCGGTGCTCTTTTGAGCATTTATGGAGTGAATCTAGCCTATACTAATTTCGGTGATATCACTGGCCATATAGTCTTGCTGGGCGCTATAGTCGGCAATGTAGCTGGAGTGGTCCTTTCCTTAAGAGGGAAGTCTTGGGAGCGTTTTTCCTTAAAGGAAACTAACGTGAGCAAAGTGAATGAAGTCTCGTTGCAAATCGGAGATCTTGGGGTAACCCTTTCTTCCTTAAAGCCTTATGGCAAAGCGCTTTTTGGTGACTCTGAAGTAGAAGTTCGCTCCAATGGTGAGTTTTTAGAAGAAAACACAAACGTAATAATCGTAAATATTGAATCAAGTAGAATCTTTGTAAACCCTGAAAAACAGAAAAAATGAGCTTAAATATTGTAACCGTAATACTGGTTATTTTCTCAGTTATCGGATTTTTCATCCTGATATACTATATCCCAGTAGGGCTTTGGATCACAGCGCAAGTGACCAACGTACGTGTGGGATTGTTCGAATTATTCTTCATGAGAATAAGGAAAGTGCCACCATCTATCATTGTAAATTCACTGATCACCGCTACCAAAGCAGGATTGACTGTTCAAGAAGATGATGGAGGCAATCGTAGACAGTTGAGAACCCAAGACCTGGAAACTCACTACCTCGCAGGAGGTAATGTGCCTCAAGTGATCCGAGCTTTGATATCTGCTGACAAAGCCAACATCAACCTTACTTTCAAGCAGGCTACTGCTATCGATTTGGCTGGTAGAGATGTATTTGAAGCAGTTCAAATATCGGTAAATCCTAAGGTAATCAATACTCCTTCAGTAGCAGCTGTAGCAGCAGATGGTATTCAGCTTATCTGCAAAGCAAGAGTAACCATCCGTGCCAATATCCAACAATTGGTTGGTGGAGCTGGTGAGGAAACTATTCTTGCCCGTGTGGGTGAAGGTATTGTAACCTCTGTAGGTTCAGCATCTAGCCACAAAGAAGTGCTCGAAAATCCTGATAAAATTTCAAAGCTCGTCCTTCAGAGAGGTTTGGATGCAGGTACAGCTTTTGAAATACTATCCATAGATATAGCTGACGTGGACGTAGGAGCCAACATTGGCGCGAAACTTCAAACTGACCAAGCTTCTGCCGATCTTAAAGTAGCTGAGGCGAAAGCAGAAGAAAGACGTGCAATGGCTGTAGCGGAAGAGCAAGAGATGGTAGCTAAAGCACAAGAAGCAAGGGCTAAAGTAATTTTGGCTGAAGCAGAAATCCCAAAGGCAATAGCAGATGCTTTCAGAAATGGAAACCTTGGCGTGATGGACTATTACAAGTTCCAAAATATCCAAGCTGATACAGACATGAGATCATCCATAGCTGGTACTGGAAAGAAACCTTCCACTACGAAGAAAAAAGGCGAGTAAGTATTAATCACAATAAACCAATAAGAAGGCTGTCTTTTCAGGACAGCCTTTTTTGTCTCGTCCTAAATAAGCGTTACGGTTTTACAAGAATAAGTTGAATTGATCACAGTTGAGTTCGCTCAGCTATGATTTTCGTTTTTTTATAGGTTCTAATACGGATGCTTTGTTGTTTGTGCATGTATTCAGGGGTTTTCATAAAGCAGCTATAATGCGGCCTTTCTTGGTTATATATTTCAATACTTTGTTCAATCAACTTGTCCATCAACGAGACATCTTTTAGCAGAATTCCTTTGATGAACTCTTGCTTTAATATTCCATTCACTCGATCTGCAACAGCATTCTGGTAGGGATCATACTTTTCTGTCATACTACAGACTATGTGATTTTTGGAGAGTACTTCTTGATAGTCATCGCAGCAATATTATAGCCCCCTATCAGAGTGATGAATCAGCTGTTTATCTGTGCACTGCCTGTTCTTGATTGCTTTTTCTAGGGCACTAACAGCGCCTTGTGCACTTAGGCTGTTCGATACATTGTAGCCCATGATCTTCTTGGAATAGGCATCTGTGATCAATGATAAATACATTGGATTGTCCCTGTTGCCAATATAAGTGATGTCGCTGACCCACACCTGCTCTGGTCTACTTGCCGTTGTACCCTCAACCAGTTTTTTGTGCTTTCTAAATCAATAATGGGAATTGGTTGTCACATGATACTGCCTTTTGGGACGTATCTGCATATGATTGGCCTTCATGATGGCAAATAGCCGATCCCTGCCAACCCCAAGCTCCTTAAGGTCATCACAAAGCATTTCGTATAGTTTTCTGGTACCCAACTCTGACATGCGCACCCGTATGTTTTGAACTTTCTCTACCACTATGGAAGCTACTTGTCTACGTTGTGCCTCTGAGTTTTTTGAACGGTAATAAACCTGTCTATTAGCCCCGAAAAGTCTACAGGTAGCCATCAGGCTTTCTTGTTGTTCTGCTTTGAAGCGATCAACTGTTCGGGTAAAGATTTTTTTCTGATAGGGATCTTAAACTCTTCCTCTGCGATATCGATCATCATATCAAAGAAGATTGCTTTTTTGTCTGCAGTAGTAACTTGATACTGTAAAGCTGCCTTTTGCTTCTCCAGTAACCGAACCTTTTGTTCAAGTTCTAAAAGCTTTTGTTCAGGTGTTTTAGGCATGTTTAAATGCGATTTGTTCTCCCAGTCGAAGTTACCATACTTTCTCAACCAGTTGGTTATC
>JBLIFO010000096.1:0-10482 GCA_047633875.1 Marinoscillum sp.
TTTATTGTTTGTAATACCTACTACCATTTGGTATTTCAGAAAGCAAAAGTGGCCTGTTTGGCCGATGATGGATCGAGTAGCAATCACAGCATGTATCGTTCATATCTTTGGCAGAATGGGCTGTTTCTTTGCGGGCTGCTGCCATGGGTCCCCAACAGACAGTATTTTCGGAATCACTTTTACTGATCCTGCGAGTCAAGCTGATCCGCTTAATACACCACTTCACCCAACGCAGCTTTATGAAATTCTGATGATTAGTATCATTCTTTTGATATTGATCCAGCTGATGCGTCACAAGAAATTTGATGGGCAGGTGTTCCTTTCCTATATCGTGATGTATGCAATCGGGAGGTCAATTATTGAGATCTTCCGTGGAGATGTCCGTAGAGGGTTTATCATAGAAAATGTTCTTTCACATTCTCAGTTTATCTCTTTGGGCGTGATTGCTTTGGCTGTTGCCGGGTATTTCTATTTGAAAAAGAAGGCCAAATAGGTTTAATTCTTCACTCGGACTTTTAGTCCAGCTTTTATCACTCCAAAATCAAAAGGAGGCTGACCGAAATACTCTCCGTCTATATGCGCGTGGAGTTGGTTATTTGCTGCAATAGAAATAGAAGTTGCAGAACCGAGCCTCACTTCAGGAAGTGTATTATGGCTCCCTCCTTGCAGTTTATGAATGTTTAAGAATCTTCTTAAGCCATTGATTTTACCTATTTCACAGTAGTGTAAAAGTCCATCATCTAGTTTGGCTTGTGGGGTGAGTTTGAAGCTCCCGCCAAAAGTGGTGCCTTTTGCTACGCAAAGCAGAATAAGGTTTTTGGACTGTTGGTTAGTGTCTATCGTGTAGTTAAATATCCGTGAGCGATATGAGGCCAAGATGCTCAACACGTGATAATAATATTTGACAGGGCCTTTCAGGATCGACTTTTTACCTACCATATCTGCTACGATTTGGCCATCGAATCCCACACCTACACCGTTAAGAAATTTTCGAGCGTTGCAAACCCCCAAATCAACCTTTTTGATCCTCCCGACTCGTAACACTTCTAGTTGCTCGCGCAGACTTCCTCCAATATTGAGGGTTTTTACATAGTCATTGCCAGTGCCATTGGGGATAAATGAAACGGGCACATCATACTTCAGACCATTGATAGCTTCATTGATGGTACCATCGCCACCTATGATGAGGAGGTCAGTGAAGTTTTCGTCAAAGTTCTTCTCTACTATTCTCCATGCATTTTTAGACCTTGAAGTAAGAAAGACCTCATACTTCAAAGAGTAATTGTCAAGAAAATCAACCAACTCATTGATGATATGATCGAGTCTTTTGGGTTTACCAGATGCGGGGTTGGCTACCACGAAAATGAGCCGTTTTGCTTTTTGGGTTGGGGACGGTTGTTTCACATTCTCAAAAAGGTAAGTTGCCTAAATCTACATTACCTCCAGTGAGAATGATCCCAACGTGCTTGTTCTTAAACTGCTCTTTATTCTTGAGTAGCGCCGCAAAAGGTACCGCACAAGAAGGCTCAATGATGATTTTCATTCTTTCCCAAATGATGCGCATGGCGAAGATGATTTCTTCTTCTGTAACCGTAATTACCTCTTCTACATGCTCTTTGATAATGGCGAAGTTTCTTACGCCAATAGTCGTTCTCAGTCCGTCAGCTATTGTATTCACGGTTTTGCAAGGAATTATTTTTCCTGCTTTTAATGATTGATAAGTATCGTCAGCTCCTTCTGGTTCTGAAAGGATCACTTTCATGTTTGGATCGAGGTATTTGGCTACAAGCGCTGTACCTGCAGCGAGTCCACCACCACCTACAGGAGACATGATTACATCTAAATCTTCCACTGCTTCTATAAATTCTTTGGCACAAGTTGCCTGACCTGCGATGATTCGATAATCATCAAATGGCGGGACGAATATAGCGTTGGTCTTGGCGATAACTTGGTCACAAGTTTCCGAGCGTGATTTATCGTTGGGTTCGCAAAGGATTACTTCTCCACCATAATGTTTGGTGGCCTTGATCTTTACTTGCGCACTGTTTTTTGGCATAACTATGTATGCTTTGGTACCAGCCAAACTTGCAGCCAATGCTACTGCTTGGGCATGATTACCTGAAGAGTGCGTAGCAAATCCATTCACACGATCTTCTGGGCGAAAACCCATGATCATATTGGCTGCTCCACGCATCTTAAATGCCCCAACTTTCTGAAAATTTTCGCACTTGAAATACACTTTGCATCCTGTCATCTCATCTATGGAGTGAGAGGTCATGACTGGTGTGTCAATGATTAGATTGGAGATTCTCTGATGTGCCCGCTTGATGTCGCTTAGACTAGGTATGTTTTCCATTATGGAAGTATGTTTTTAATGTGCTTCTAGCCAATTATTGCCTTTGCCAATTCCGATCTCCATTGGCACATTGAGAGGGATGGCGGTACGCATATACTCATCTACTTTTGCGATGAGGAGGTCTGCTTCGTCTCTGTGTGCATCGAAAACCAATTCATCATGTACCTGCATGATCATTTTAGATCTCAAGTTTTCTTCTTTCATCCATCTGTGGATATTGATCATGGCTACTTTGATCATATCTGCCGCGCTTCCTTGTATTGGAGCGTTGATGGCGTTGCGTTCTGCAAAGCCCCGCATGGTAAAGTTTTTTGCATTGATATTTCTGAGATAGCGCCTTCTATTGAGGATGGTATCTACATATTCGTCTTTTCTGGCTTTTTCAATAATGCTATCCATGTAGGACTTTACTTTTGGAAATTCCGTGAAATAAGCTTCTATGATTTCTGAAGCTTCGCCTCTGGAAATATTGAGATTTTGCGATAGTCCGAAAGCAGAGATCCCATAGATAATCCCAAAGTTGACTTCTTTGGCCTTGCGACGCATGGTAGAATCTACATCAGCTAAAGGCACTTTGAAGACTTTACTTGCAGTATTCGAGTGAATATCCACACCATCTTTGAAAGCCTGAATCATACTTTCATCACCAGAGAAAGACGCCATAATGCGTAACTCAATCTGCGAATAATCCGCGGAAACGATAATATAATCCTCTCCGCGAGGGATAAAAGCCTTTCGGATTTCGCGCCCTTTCGGTGTACGAATTGGTATGTTTTGAAGGTTTGGATTGTTGGAGCTGAGACGTCCGGTGGCAGCTACAGTTTGTCGATAATCTGTATGGACTCTACCATCCACTTTGCTTACCATTCTAGGTAAGGCGTCTACATAGGTAGATTTCAGTTTTTGATATTCTCGAAACTCTAAGATTTTGGCAGCTATTTCATGCTCATCGGCAAGTTTTGATAGGATCTCTTCACCTGTGGCATACTGACCGGTTTTCGTTTTTTTAGGTTGATCGATCAGCTTTAGGTGATCAAAAAGAATCTCTCCTAGTTGCTTTGGTGAGCCAATGTTGAACTCCTGTCCCGCCAATTCGAAAATCGAAGTTTGGGCTTTTAGACTTTCTACTTCCAGTTCTTTGGACATGACGGCTAAAGCAGCCTCGTCTATTTTCACGCCTTCATATTCCATGTCTGCGAGGACATAAGAAAGTGGCTCTTCTACTTCATCGAGCAGCTTTTCGAGCTTCAAGGTTACGATTTCTTTTGCGATGATCTCCTTCAACTGGTAAGTGATATCTGCATCTTCGCATGCATAGTCTTTTACTTCTTCCAGAGGAATGTCTCGAAGTTTGCGTTCTGTTTTGCCTTTTCCTGCAAGGTCACTGTAGGAGATAGGCGTATAGTTGAGGTAATTTTCAGCCAGAACATCCATACCATGCGCAGTATCTGGATCTATGAGATAATGAGCAAGCATCGTATCAAAAATATCCCCATGCAGATTGACGCTGTAGTTACGCAAGATCTGCATGTCATACTTTAGGTTTTGACCGATTTTGGTACTGCTTTCACTTTCGAATAATTCTTTGAATTCGTCTACGATAGCTTGAGCCTCTTTTTCATTCTCAGGAATACTCACATAATATGCCTCTCCTTTTTTGAAACAAAAGGAAATCCCTACGAGCTCAGCTTCTACAGACTCTAGACTTGTTGTTTCTGTATCGAAGCAAAATTCTTTGAGTTTACTCAGCTTGGCAATGAGTTCTGCTCTACCAGCCGCATCATCGATAAGGTGATATTTCACCTTTTTATCTTCTAAAGAGTCTTTGCTAGACATGGATCCGCCAGCCATTGCTTCCCCAAAGAGGCCAAGCTGTGAGGAAGTGGTTCCTGTGCTCTTTGCTGTAGGTGCTTCACTGCTACCAAATATCCGTTTGGAAATGGTACGTAATTCTAGCTCGTCAAATATTGGATTGAGGATGTCTGGATTTGCAGGAATCGTCATTAGTCCCTCTTCGTCAAAATCTATTGGCGAATCTATATTGATAGTTGCCAGCTCTTTCGAGAAAATGCCTTGTTGACCAAACTCTTCAACTCGCGTTTTCAATGCACCTTTCAATTGATCGGCATTCGCGACAATGTTCTCAACCGTCCCATATTCTTTCAGCAGTTTAGAAGCTGTTTTATCGCCAATTCCAGGGATTCCAGGGATATTGTCTACAGCATCTCCTTTAAGACCCAAGACATCTCGTACTTGATCTACATTATCTATATCAAACTTGACCAAGACTTCTGGAATACCGAGAATGTCTACTGCGTTACCCATGTAGGCAGGCTTGTACAAGTAAATATTTTCTTCAACCAGCTGAGCGAAATCCTTATCTGGTGTCATCATGAATACCTCAAATCCACTTCTCGCTGCCTTTTTGGCGATAGTTCCAATGAGATCGTCGGCTTCATATCCATCTAGTTCCAAGATCGGAATATTGAATCCTTTGACAATCTCTTTGCAATAGGGAATCGCAACTGCAATTTCTTCTGGTTGTGATTGACGAGTGCCTTTGTATTCAGGATAGGCAACATGTCTGAATGTGGGTGCGTGCGTATCGAACGCCACGCCAATATGGGTGGGTTTTTGTTTAGTTAATATCTCCAAAAGGGTGTTGGTGAAACCCATAACGGCTCCAGTATCCATCCCTTTTGAAGATATTCTTGGGTTTTTGCTGAGTGCGAAATGAGCGCGATAGATAAGCGCCATCGCGTCCAGCAAAAACAGTTTTTTCTTTTCACTCATGGGAGTAAAGGTAGTTCAACCAAGAATGAAAAGAAATCGGTAATTAACGTCTAGCTACGATAAAAGACTCCATTTCCTGGTAAGCATCTGTGGAAGCTTTTTCATCATAGATTGGATTGCTAGGATTAGCAAAACCATGGTCCGCATCGTAAGATTTTAGGATTAGCTCGTTTGGCAATTTTGACATGCTCTCTTTGAAATCAGCAGCCACTTGTTCTGTGATCCATTGGTCTTGTCCAGCGAAAATCCCAAGAACGTCGCATTTCAAAGTAGCGAGTCTTTCCATATTGGTTTCTGGCATTCCGTAAAACATGATAGCACCTTTGGCTTGATCACCCATTTCTATAGCTGTTTGTAGTGACCATCCACCACCAAAACACCATCCAACCGTATATACATTAGCTTCCGAACCTATGTATGTTTTAGCTCCATTGATGATAGCCAAAGCGCGTTCGGTTTGCACTGCTTGCATATAAGTAGCTGCATCGGTTCTGTTATCAGCAACTTTTCCGTCATAAAGATCTAGCGCGATCACAGTCATATTTGGGAATTTTTGAGAAAAGATGTCTGCTTGTGATTTCACAAAATCATTAAGACCATACCATTCATGAACCACGAATAATACGTCTTTGGATTCATTTGCAGAAGCAACGACATAAGCATTTGCTAATACACCTTCTGTAACAGGATAAGTAATCATTTCGCCTTTGGCTTGAAAAACCAATTTGCTGTATTGTGGATCTTCGTGTGCTATCCCGAATGAAGGATCATCAGCAAGCTTAGCGAAAGCCTGAGTCGTGTTGTGACACATGGTGATTGACGTGGTTAGGTTAGAGGTCGACTTTGTAGATGTCGAGCTAATCCAAAGCGCAATCACGAGCATTGGTATTGATAATAAGTATGTTTTCATGGTCTTTTTTGGTTTGCAACTAAAAACTCAAGAAACAATAAATAGTTATGCTAATGGCAAACTAATATTGAAGCAGGCACCTTTTCGGGTTTCGAGGTAGGAAAGTGTCCCACCATGTTTTTTAACGATTCCATAGGAAATATACAATCCCAGACCCGTTCCATGACCTTCTTCTTTGGTGGTAAAAAAGGGCTCGAAAATGTGTGGTATGTCTTTAGACGACACACCCTTTCCATTATCCTTGAACGTGATATTGACGTTTTTATTAGAGGTGGTCGCAGTTACTTCTATCTCAGGAGATGAATCGGTCTTGATAGCCTGCGCAGCATTGTTAAGTATGTTTAGCAGGACTTGGTTTATCTCCGTTGGGTTCGCCAAAACCATGATTTCATCACTTCCAAAGAATGTCAAGCGAATCCATGGAAAGGCATTTTGTATCAAAGTGCAAGTCCTTTGAGTAAGTAAAACTATATCTACTGCTGACTCTTTTTTGTCATCATTTCGCGGAGAGATTCTAAGTAAATTATTGATAACATCGGTTGATCTCTGTGATCCCTCTTTTATATTACCCAAAAGCTTCTTGACTTCATTGATGTTATTCTCCAATACGTTCTTTTGCGTAGCTGTAAGTGTCTCTTCAATCTCCATCAAATCTCTGAGAATGGGGTCAACACTTCCACCAATATAATTCAGCGGATTATTGAGTTCATGAGCTAACCCAGCGGTAAGTCTCCCAAGAGTTGCCATTTTTTCTGACGCTATTAACTGGTTTTGTGTGCTGTTGAGCTTGATAATATAATCTTCTTTTTCATCGATGACATTTTGAAGGACGTTGTTAATCTGATTAAGCTCAAGATTTTGATTTTCAGCCTTGTCTCGGGATTTATCAAATTCAACTTTTAAAAGGTAAAGTAGACATAGGGAACTCAGAGCAAAAAGAATATAATTGACAGGTATTGCTTGCGGAGGGTATTCACCAACTTGGATTATTCCAGTACTTTGTAAAAGTGTCAATATTATCATTTCAAGGGGAATGACACTTGAATAAAGAAGTCTTAACCGCCCAGGAGCGATGATAATAATTACCAATCCGATAGCAAGAGCAATCACAGCCATCAACCCATTGTATCCACCTAGTGCTACCCAGAAAAACCCCAAAGAAATCATCAGAAAGATAATTAAAGGTATCCGAAGCGGGTTAAAAATACCTTTGTAGCGGGATAAGTAGAAGAAGAGCAATCCAATACCTGAAACAATAGTGTCTGGTAGGATCATCCATGTTGGTCCCATTAAGATCGCATCTTGGACCATTAAACAAATGAGCAAGACGCATTGAATTAGGCATAAATATTCGAAGAGCGTTTTTTCTAAGCTCGTCGAATCAGCGACTAATGTGTTGGGCTTGGTGGGCATCACACAAAAAAACCACTTTATATTGGAAGTAGAGTAGTTTTAGTAGTAGGCAGGTCAAAAAAAAGGGATTCCAAAATGGAGCCCCTTTTTTTGTGTTTGATTTTTGAAGACCTTTTATATTCCGATCATGACGAACGCTCCCCAATAATAAGGAGATTTCCATTTCGCCTTTAATCTTTTCTGAGCAATGATAAATGCCTCTTGCTTGGTCTTTCCGCTGAGCCATTCTTCATAGAAGTTGGTCATAAGCTCTTGAGTTGCATCATCATCCACTGTCCACATGGACATGATAATGGCATCAGCACCAGCTACTTGGAAGGCGCGCTGTAGTCCATATACCCCCTCTCCGTTTTTCACCTCACCAAGCCCCGTTTCACAGGCAGAAAGTACCACAAGCTCAGTATTTGTGAGGTCAAGGTTCATCGCTTCAAATGCAGTCAAGATTCCATCTTCGTTGTGAGGGATGTCATTTGAGATGGTTCCTTCTGCTATATAGCTATTTGCGCCTGCTAGTATTAGTCCTGAACGTAAAAGTGGATTTTGAACATAGGAGTCCTTTCCTCCTTCAGGATCTTCACCTGCTTCAAGAAAGAATCCGTGAGTTGCAATGTGTAACGTTCTTGGGCTGTGTACCATCTTAATACTATCTTCCAAGGCATCATTGCTGAGGTATTTGGTAACACTTGTGTTTGACTTAATATATAGGCTATCTATAAGGTTAACTTCTTTTTTGGTACCAGGAAGCAATGCTAACATTTGATTAGAACGCATATATCGGAGCAGGTTACCTCTAATTCCTCTAGGAAGTGAACCACCACGTGAGAGTTCAGAAGTATTGCTGTCTGCTCCTCTGGCGCCACGAGCACCGCCTCTACTCACGCTTCTGTCTTCAGAGGCCGCTTCCACTATTTTAGAGGCATCTACATTGTTCTCTTTAGCCTTAGAGTCGATCACACCCATATTGTAGTTTGGATAGCCAAAAAGGTATGAGCCGCCTTGTGCTTTTTTATCCGTTGTATTGAATGCTACTAGATCTTTGGTATTAGTCACCAATTGAATTTCTAGTTCATCTATAGTGAAATTTCCAGTTGCTGAATTACGCAACGTATAGATGCTTATTTGATTAAAAACTCCGTCAGGAGATAGATACACTTTTTTAATCCCTTCTAGTTTATTTGCAATAGGTTTCCAGAAAAGTCTATAGGAAAAATCCTCATCAACTTTGTATTTAATGGCGTTTCGATAATTTGAAAGGTATTTTGACTCCATCAATTTACCATTTTTCATAAGCACCATCTCAGGGTAGTCTACTGTCTCGCTAGTAATAATGAGCGCGGCATAATAGACCTCATCTGTAAACACACCCGCAGAGTCTGGGGTAAAATCACGGAATCTTATAATCTCAACTGCAGCTTCTCCTGGCTTTAATTTGGCTTGAACGTTTTTCCATGTCAGGCTTCTAGATGCTGAAGTTTCGGCGAATACAGAGGATAGTTTTGATAAGTCTTTTTCTATTGCATTGGACGAGGTATTTAGCGAATCGATCTTTTTGTTTCTCACATCAGCAGGGATTTCAGAAGCACTGAAAAGCTTAGCGAGCTGCTCTTTTTGAGATATCCAAAGCTCGTATTTACCAATTAGCACACTGTCTTTACTGTTGAGAATAGCATCTTTCACTTTATTGCTCGCATAGAGGATCAGTCCCTTTGTTGCCAGTTGGTAATTATACATATCGCCTATGAGCTCTTTGTTATCACTACTGGTTTCTACTATGAAGGAGTTGTATTGCTCAAATGCTGGACGTAGGTTGTTGTAATAAAACTTAGATTTTTCATCTTCACTCAAAATCGGGAAGATCATATTGATCTGATCGAAATAGTTGTCGAAAGTCTCTTTATAGTAGGCTAAGGCGACATCATATTTCTTTTTATTCCAGCTCAAAATGGCCATTTTGTTCGTGCTTCTTGCATACTCAGAATGGCTAGTTCCAACGCCTTTCTTACGGAGTTCTAACGCATTCAAATGATACTTTTCTGCTTGTTCAATATTTCCGGCAGTGAAATAGGCATCTCCAAGGTTATAACTTGCAAACGACCGTTGGTAGAAATTGTCTGGAGCAGCTTTTTCCATTAACTCAATGGCCTTGATACCATATGATTGAGCATTTTCGAGTTCACGTGTTTTGGTGAAAACGTAGGTAAGGTTTTGCATTACTCGAGCGTAATAAAGGTTTTCTTGACCCATATCCGCTTCGAAAACGCCAGCAGCAATGTTGAAATACTGTTTTGCTTCGGTGTATTTCTGAGCATACATATAAGAAGAAGCTAGGTTGAATGCCTCCATGCCATAGATAAAAGATTCCTTTCCATAGAATTCTTCATCGAGCGCAAGATTTTCGAGGTATATTTTTTCGGCTTCATCATAGTTTCCAAGTAGTTGAAGAATCAAAGCCAGATTGCTTTTCAGTGCAAGTTGATAATCTGTGTTATCCCCTTGCAATCTTCCCATTATAGAGAGGGCTTCCTGATAGATTTCTTCTGCTACTGGGATTTTACCTGACTGAGTATAGAGACCTGCCAAACTGTTCAATACGGAAACGTATTCCACAGAAGCGTATTCACCATTTTCTTTGAGAATGTCTAAGGCATCAAGTAGTGATTTTTCGCTTTTTTTAATAGAGCCAGACATTTCGTAATAATCACCTGTGAATTTTAAAAGCATAGCATCATTGAAGCTGCCTTTATCCACATTTTTTTTGAGTTGTTTGACCAACTCAAGACCCTTATTATACTCTTCAGTAAATACATAATGGTCTAAAAGAGACGAGGCTGAAATAAAATAGTCGTCACTTTTGATACCAGTCGTTTCCTTTTCTATCTCAAGTAGTTCAAGATAAAGATCTTCGGTTTTGGCATAGTAGCCAAGCTCATCTTGTATATAACCTAGGTTGAATATTAGGTTTCTTATGTCTTCACCCTTCTGCCCTAGCTCAAGTCTAAGGGCATATTCT
>JBLIFO010000097.1:0-10473 GCA_047633875.1 Marinoscillum sp.
AAAGCCAGCATCGCTGCAGCCTTGTGAGAACGACCATTGGCCAAAAGCGAACGCGAAAAAAAATAGGGCGGTTCTCATTATTAAATTTTGTTTAGCTCAATTCTGGTGTTTAGTGATTTGAATTTGGTCAACTAAAGTTAGGAATTTTATGGGTTCACCGATGAGAATCTGAACTTCTTGTCTTTAACACGTCATTACACAGGTACTGATCCTTTACAGCGCCATAGTAAAAACATAGCTAATGATATTCGCCCCCATTTGCAAGGCTTGCTGACGCACTGCTTCAGGATCACCGTGGATCACCTGATCTTCCCATCC
This sequence comes from Marinoscillum sp., assembly GCA_047633875.1. GTDB lineage: Bacteria > Bacteroidota > Bacteroidia > Cytophagales > Cyclobacteriaceae > Marinoscillum. The sequence continues at coordinate 319 of JBLIFO010000097.1, forward strand.
ATTGCCAAGATCGCTTTCATAGGAATAGTAGCAGATCAATTTGCCTTCATAGATCAATCCAAAACCTTGGGCGGGTTTACCATCGTGCTCATGTATTTTGGGCAAGCCTTTTGGGAATTGAAATCGTTGGTGATAGATAGCATGATCAAATGGTAGCTCTACAAAAGTGAGTTCTGGAAATACCTTTTTCATTTCCAATCTTACATATTGATCCATTCCATAATTGTCATCGATATGTAGGAAACCGCCAGAGGTCAGGTATTTTCTCAGATTTTGAGCTTCATCCTTATTGAACACCACATTGCCATGACCAGTCATGTAAACGTATGGAAATAAGAACAGGTCAGGACTTCCTACAGCTACTACTTCACCACCTCTTTTGATGTCTGTCTTTAGATTTCTATTGCAGAAATCTATGAGATTTGGGAGGGCAGTTTTGTTCGCATACCAATCTCCGCCACCATCATATTTCAGTTTGGCTATTTGCAGACTCTGACCTTCAGCTTTCGCAAAAGCAAAAAAACAGATGATCGTAAATGCTAAAAAGCAAAACCTCATTTCTTGAAAAGGTTTAAGATTTGGTCGAGATCTATTTGTGTAAAATCATCGATGATCATATCGCCGAATAATTCTTCTCTTTTATGAGAGGTAGCCAAGGCGACAGTTTTTGCACCAGCACTTTGCCCTGCTTTGAGTCCAGAGATGGCATCTTCAAACACGATACAGTCACTTGCTGATCTTTCGATCATCGCCGCGGATTTCAAATAAACCTCTGGTTCAGGCTTGCCTTTGGTCACCATGCCTGCATCTACCACACCTTTGAAATAATGGCGGATATTTAATCCGTCCAGCGTGAAAATCACATTTTCCACGGGAGCAGAAGTACCCACTACCATGGGAATATTTGCCGCTAGTGCACTTTCTAAGAAGTCAATCAAACCATTGGTAGGAGCCAAATGCGGAGCATATAAATCACGATAGGCTTTTTCCTTTTCTGAACCGATTTCGTGGACTTTGTCCCCAGCAACTCTACCTTCAAAAACTACCTCAACTAATTCTGTCAAGGTTCTCCCGTTCATATTGAGTCGGTAAAATTCTTCATCTATATCCGCGCCATATTTTGCAGCGATTTGCTGCCAAGCCAGATAATGGTACTCGTGATTGGCGACAATCACCCCGTCCATATCGAAGAGAAATCCTAGTTTATTCATTTGATTGCTTCTTCTATTGGTTGTCCTATCATCGCAGCATCAGGAAATGGAATTTGTAATAAAGACGCAATTGTCGGTGCTATATCTGTAATGTAAGTCTTCCTGTCTGTCTTACCTGATGCTACATTGGTACCAAAGAATAATAATGGAACATGGGTATCGTAATTGTAAGATGATCCATGGGAGGTTCCTTTGCCGTTGGCATTGTAACTCGCAAGGTATCCCGGTTTAAAGACCACCATAATGTTTCCAGATAAGACCGAATTGTACCCTTTCTTAGTCGCATTAGCCAGCACATCGTTATCATCCAGATAAGGTAATTGACTTTTGGTATATACTTCGGCAATTTCTGGTGTTTTGAGCGCTTGATTAGCAATAAAAGACTCTACCTCACTGACATCAAATCCAGCACCTACTATCGCAGCCTCATCAAGGTATAGTTGGAAATTAGAGAAGTCACGAATAAAATTAGTTTTACCAAAACGGTCGTTTGTTTTTGATATAATTTGATCCCGAAGAATTTTCTCATCTATAAAGCCACCTGGTAGATTTTGGTCCTCAAGAAATTTCGGATTTTCTACTACACCATGATCTGCAGTAAGAAATATCAGATATTCCCCTTTGCCTATTGTATCATCCAAATAGGTAAGAAACGATGCTATATCACGATCCAAACGTGTATACGTATCTTCTATCTCTAGCGAACTAGGTCCGAAGTTGTGGCCAATATAGTCTGTGGAGGATAAACTCACTGCCAAGAAATCTGTATTTCCAGATTTACCCAGCTGTTCACTTTTTATGGCCTCTTTGGCAAGATCGAGTAAGAGGGAGTTACCGAATGGTGTACTTCTGATCAGTCCGTAAGGTCCATTTTTTAATCTTAACTCACTTAGATCATAAGGGAATGTAGGAGTGTCTTTTCCGTTGAATCCAACTTCATAAGGTGAGTTGTCTTCCCAAGAGCGATCATAAGAGGCTTTTGGCAGCAGAAGGTCCCAAACTTGATTGAGGTATTTATCGACTGGCTTTTTATTATTGAACGTTTTCACCCATTCAGGTAATGACGACATGTAGAAATCTGAAGTCATAAATTCACCAGTCTTTGAATCAAACCAATAGGCTCCATCTGCAAGATGACCTGCGGGCAACACAGCGCCACGGTCTTTGATTGATACGCCTATTACTTTTGATTTGAAGTTTGAGTGCTTTTTGAGTTCATCGGTGATGGTACTACTCAGAAGATTTCTTGGCGAAATATTGCCTGCCATTTCAGTTCCGCCCAAATTACTAGCTGCCGTATCCCCGACACAGTAAGTAGATCTGCCGAGTTGTTTATCAAACCAATCATTACCAATAATGCCATGATACTTTGGCGTAGTGCCGGTATAAATACTCGCATGACCAGGTGCTGTATAGGTGGGTATGTAGTTGTAGTGATTGTTTCGTGCATAGAAACCATCATTTATTAACCTATTGAAGCCACCTTCTCCAAAATGGTGAGCAAAGCGCTGGAGATAATCATTTCGCATTTGGTCTACTACGATCCCAACTACTAGTTTTGGTTTTTCAGGCTGCGCATGCGCCAAACTAGCGATGAAAAGAAAGGATATTAGGATACTTCTATACATTACTAAAATTTGAATTGGATTTGAAGATAGGCCTTTCAGTTTGCCTAGCCAATCTCAAGTTATTAATTGTGGTACCTGTGTATCAATTCTGCAACTAGTCCTGTCCATCCAGTCTGGTGTGAGGCACCCAAGCCTTCGCCTGTATCGCCATTGAAATATTCATAAAAGAGTATGTAATCCCTAAAGTGAGGATCCTTTTGAAACTTGGTGTTCTTTCCATATACAGGACGATTTCCATTTTCGTCTTTCATGAAAATCTTCATCAGCCTCAAACAAATATCTCTTGTGATTTCTCGAAGCGTAAGCTTCTTGCCACTCCCCAGCGGAAACTCTACCTTGTAATCTTCACCATAGTAATAAGCATATTTCAATAGTGACTCTAGAATCAAATAATTTACAGGGAACCATATTGGCCCACGCCAGTTGGAATTGCCACCAAAAAATGAAGAATCAGATTCACCTGGGAGGTAAGCTACTTCTAGCTTTTGTCCATCCACTTCTAATTTGTATGGATATTTTTCATGGTATTTGGACAATGCTCGTATCCCATAATCCGATAGAAACTCACCTTCGTCTGCCATTCGCTCGATGATACGCTTCATCCTAAATCCTCTAAGAATACTAAGTAATCTAAGTTCGCCTTTGCCAGGATCTTCCCATCTCGCTACCAATGATGCAAGTTTAGGACGTTCTTTTAAGAAAAAGTCAAGTCTATCTTTGAACTCTGGGAGACGACCGTACACCTCTGTTCTTAGTATTTCAATAGCAAAAAGAGGGATCAATCCTACCATAGAACGAACTTTCATCCGCTGATTTGGCTTGTCTGGAGTATGCATTACGTCGTAGTAGAAGTTATCCTCATTGTCCCACAAGTCCACATCTGAATCTCCAATACTATTCATAGCACCAGATATATAGAGGAAATGTTCGAAGAACTTGCCTGCCATGTCTTGATACACGGGATACTCGTTGGATAGGTCCAGCGCTATTCGCATCATATTCAGAGAGAACATCGCCATCCAACTAGTGCTATCCGCCTGCTCTAGTCGGGCATCTTCTACTATTGGGTGATTTCTATCAAAAACTCCAATATTATCGAGACCAAGGAATCCTCCTTCGAAAACGTTATTGCCGCTTGTATCTTTTCGATTGACCCACCAAGTGAAGTTGATGGAGAGTTTATTGAAGGCAGCCATCAGGAATTCTAAATCAGGCTTTCCAGTAGTGTCTCTATCAATTTGAAAAACGCGAAGCACCGCCCAAGCATGTACAGGTGGATTTACATCACTGAAATTCCACTCGTAGGCAGGAATTTGGCCATTTGGATGAAGGTATCTGTCTTTAAGGAGCAATAGTAATTGTTGCTTCGCAAAATCAGGATCAATACGTGTGATCGGAATACAATGGAAGGCTAGATCCCAAGCTGCGAACCAAGGGTATTCCCACTTGTCTGGCATTGACAGTATGTCATAGTTGAACATATGCTGCCAATCCTTATTTCTCCCAGCTTTGCGAGCTTCATCGGGTTTGAATCTTCCAGGATCGCCATTTACCCAGTTACGTACGTTGTAGTAGTAGAACTGCTTGCTCCACATCATACCAGCAAAGGCTTGACGCTGGATATTTTTCAAATCCTTATCAGCTATTTTAGATTGGAGTGGACGGTAGAAACTATCTGTTTCTGATTTTCTCTTTTTGAAGATTGCATCATAATCCTGAAAGGGACTATTGTTTGCTTTAGCAGACATTCTCACCTTCACAGTTTTAGATCCCCCAGCTGGCACCAGTATTTTAAATATCCCAGAGGCTTTAGTTCCTTTCTTTTTAGGATTGATGGTTTTTTTCTTATTGACTACATAGTCATTGATAGCATCCTTAGGGTAATTGGACTGCTTATTTGGGATACCATATAGGCGCACTCGATTGGTGGCATTGTCGCAGTAGGCCTGCTCAGTAAGCCCATCTCCGAAGTACACATGAAAATCACCAAGATCGTGATGATTTATGATCATTTCATTTTTGTCTACAAAAGACAATTGCGGAATAGTGTTGTCTTTACCTGATGACCAAGTATTGCGATACCAAAAAGTAGGCAATACAGAAAGTTCTGCAGCTTTATTACTTCTATTGTGGATGACAGCTTCGAAAAGTATATCGTCTGGCGACACCTTAGCGTACTCTAGAAAAATATCGAAGTATTCATCTTTATCAAATATTCCTGTATCTATCAGCTCGAATTCACTTTCCTTTTTAGGGCGTTTAATGTTTTTAAGTACGAGATCCGAATATGGAAACTCATTGATAGGATACTTATAGAGCATCTTCATGTATGAATGAGTAGGCGTACTATCAAGATAGTAGTAGAGTTCCTTTACATCTTCACCATGATTGCCTTCATGTCCTGTAAGGCCAAAGAGTCGTTCTTTAAGAATCTTATCTTTGCCATTCCAAAATGCCCAAGAGAAACATATCCTTTGGTCTGAATTGGAAAATCCACCGATTCCATCTTCTCCCCAGCGGTATGATTTGCTTCGAGAGTGATCGTGCACTACACTCTCCCAAACATTTCCTGATGGGGAATAATCTTCTCGTACGGTTGCCCATTGTCTCTCTGAAAGATAAGGCCCCCATTCCTTCCATTTTACTCCTTTTTTTGCAGCTTCCAGACGTGATTTTTCGTGATTCATTCTCTTGTATTGTCGAGCTAAACAAGACAAATTTCACCATAATTCAAATCGAAGCGTAAAATCAATTTAGGGTTTGGTCTAATCTGCTAATTTTGCGGCATGACCGACAAAATACTAATTCTCGACTTTGGATCTCAGTATACCCAGCTAATTGCGAGACGTGTAAGGGAACTGGATGTTTATTGCGAAATTCATCCTTTCAGCCACTTTCCAAGCCCTGATAAATACACAAAAGGAATTATTCTTTCAGGTAGCCCTTGCTCTGTATTGGATGAAGGTGCGCCGGATTTAGATATTGAAAGCCTGCAACAATGGCCAATTTTAGGAATTTGTTACGGAGCACAGCTACTAGCACATAAATATGGCGGGAAAGTGACCCCATCTGATCATCGTGAGTATGGACGTGCAAAACTTGCACATATCAATGCACATTTTGACTTATTGAAAGAGATAGAGATAGATAGTCAAGTCTGGATGTCTCATGGAGATACCATCACCGAGCTGCCAGAAGATTTTCAAGTGATTGCGAATACAGAGAGCATACCTGTGGCTGCTTATAAAGTCGAGGGTAAGCCAATCTATGGAATTCAGTTTCACCCTGAAGTGACACATAGTCTAGATGGAAAAGCACTTCTTAGAAATTTTGTGGTGCACATCTGTGGCACGAAGCAGGACTGGACAGCTGATATTTTTGTGGAAAACACGGTGCGCGAGCTTCAAGAAAAACTCGGTGATGATAAAGTGGTAATGGGGCTTTCTGGAGGTGTAGATTCTTCAGTGGCTGCTATGTTGATTCACCAAGCGATTGGCAAAAATCTGTATTGCATTTTTGTAGACAATGGACTTCTTCGGAAAAATGAGTTTGAAGAAGTGCTCGCTTCCTATGAAGGTATGGGCCTCAATGTGAAAGGAGTGGATGCCAAAGACGAGTTTTACAAAGCATTAGAAGGTCTCAAAGATCCGGAAGATAAGCGCAAGGCTATTGGAAGGGTTTTTATAGAGACTTTTGATTTGGAGTCACAAAAAATAAAGGATGTAAAGTGGCTTGGTCAGGGCACTATCTATCCTGATGTGATTGAATCCGTTTCGGTCAATGGTCCTTCTGTCACTATAAAATCTCACCATAACGTAGGAGGTTTGCCAGCCAAAATGAAATTGAAAGTGGTTGAGCCACTTAAGCTCCTTTTCAAAGACGAGGTAAGAAATGTAGGTCGAGCATTGGAGATATCTCAAAACATACTTGGAAGGCATCCTTTCCCTGGTCCTGGCTTAGGGATAAGAATATTAGGAGATATCACTGCAGAAAAAGTGCGCATCTTGCAGGAGGTGGATGCAATTTTCATAAATGGATTGAAGGAACATAAGCTTTATGATGAGGTTTGGCAGGCTGGCGCAATGTTGCTTCCTGTGCAATCAGTAGGAGTCATGGGTGACGAGCGCACATACGAGCAAGTAGTAGCTCTAAGAGCTGTGTCTAGTTTGGATGGTATGACTGCTGATTGGGTACACCTTCCTTATGAGTTTCTTGCGGAGATTTCCAATAAGATCATCAATAGGGTGAAAGGCGTAAACCGAGTGGTCTATGACATCAGTAGCAAACCACCTGCAACAATCGAATGGGAATAACCAAGCAACCCCGAATACTATGATTAGATTCTTTTTACTACTTGCGCTAGTCACAATAGGTTATTTAGGCTCTAGCCAATCTGCACAAACAGAATATTTGGAAGCAAAGCGGCTCTTTTCCAATAAGCAATACACTCCTGCTAAGTCGGCTTTTGAATCTTTAGCCTATGACAAGACTTTTGGGGAATATTCGCAATTCTACGCAGGTCTTTGTGCCTATTATAATGGGGATAAGTACATGGCTAAATCCATTTGGGACCAACTCCTTTCGGATAAACCAAAATGGGATCAGGTTTTTGAACTTTACTACTGGCTAGCAAAGGTCAATTTCGAGAGCGGCAACTTTGAGAAAGGAATTGTTTTTGCTGCCAGATTATCTAAAGAGACGCTTCAATCCACTCATGAAGTGGAGTTCATCAATACTTATGTCGCCGTTCTTGAACTTACGGAGATAGAGTCACTGCAGAGCATATTTCCAAGTAATAAATATTTGGCCGAAGCTCTAGTAATAAGCCTCAATGAAGTTCCATATTCGGAAAGAAATTTTGAGCGTATCAATCAATTGGTGGACGAGTTTGAGTTGGACATTACAATGCTTTCGAGTAGCCAATTACCCGATGTTCGAAAGGATACTTTTGAGATAGCCGTTTTGCTGCCTTTCCTTTTTGAGAATCTAGAACAAACACAATTGATCACTCAAAATAAGTTTGTGATGGATATGTATCAAGGAATGCTGCTAGCTGCAGAGGATCTTGCTGCGGAAGGTAAGCCCGTCAATCTTAAACCATATGACACCAAACGAAAAAAGGCGGTAACAAGTAAAATTTTGGCCTTGCCAGGTTTTGCAAATCATGACTTGATTGTTGGACCACTTTTCGAAGGTCCCACTGAAGCAATTAACGAGTTCACAAAAACGACCTTGATCAATCGGTTGAACCCGATTTCTTCAAATTCGGATGCCATTGGCGACAACCCACTTTCGTTTTTGATTCGGCCAACTTATGAGACCATGGCCAAGGAAATGGCACAATTTGCAGCTTCTGAAAATGACAATCCTAATGTGATGGTTTATTATGAGGCTACCGCTAGAGATTCACTTTTTGCAGTTCGTTATAAGGAAGAAATAGAGAAGGCAGGATTTAAAGTGGTTCGATTGCAAGTGATCACCCAAGAGAATTCGCGGAATCTCCTAGATAGCCTTTGGTCTCAGTATGATAGTTATTTATCACAAGAGGTGGTGGATTCACTACTCAAATTGGAGCCAAACAAGATTATAAGATCTCGTAGAATTCGTAAAGATGAAGTTGCGCGAATGGAGAGGTCTCAGAAATTTAAGCTTCCTATTAGCTATGATGATGATAATAATATGATTGTCTATTACGAAAAAGAGTTTTACATGAAACCTGATAGCATAGGTCATGTGGTGGCAGCTACTCGGAGTAATCTTTTCGCAAACAATCTTATATCTGCCGTGGCAACACGACGTGATAGTATCAGGCTATACGGTTATGGTGATTGGATTGACTTTACCATGTTGTCATTTAGCCAATTGGAAAATCTAAGGGTAGCTTTGACTCATCCGGATTACATTGAAAGAGGCAATTTTAGTTATGATGTGCTCAGGAGAAGATTTTTTGAAAAGTACAAGCAAGCTCCTAGTATCAATCATTTCAGGGGATATGAGACAATATATTTTGCTGGGAGAATGATGCATGAGCATGGTAAGTTTTTTCAAAATGGCTTGAGAAGTGAGGGCATAATCCCCGCAAAGGTGTTTGAAGGGTTTCAATATGGCGCTGCAAATGACAATCAATTGGTTCCAATTGTGCGATTCAATGATGCAGTTTTGGAAGTGGTGAATAAAGAATTTTATGAAAATTGATAAAAGTGTCGCGCTATTCAATAGAGCAAAAAAACATATACCAGGTGGAGTAAATTCACCTGTACGTGCATTTAAAGCAGTAGGCGGTGATCCGATATTTTTCAAGTCTGCAAAGGGTTCCAAGATGTTTGATGAAGATGGCAACAGCTACATCGATTTGATCAACAGCTGGGGTCCAATGATTTTGGGTCATGCCAATGAAGTCGTGCAAGAGGCCATTTTCAAGGCTATCGAAAACTCTACTTCTTTTGGTGCTCCGGGTGAGCGAGAAGTGCTCATGGCTGAGCTAATTTGTGAGATGGTTCCGTCAATCGAAAGTGTACGCATGGTTAACTCTGGTACGGAGGCAACTATGTCCGCAATACGTGTGGCTAGGGGCTATACTGGTCGCGATAAGTTTTTGAAATTTGAAGGATGTTACCACGGTCACGGAGATGCATTCTTGATAGCTGCCGGTAGTGGAGCAATGACGATGGGTAGCCCAGATAGTCCAGGTGTTACCAAGGGTACAGCACAAGACACGCTTTTAGCTACATACAACGATCTGGAATCTGTAGCTAAAGTGGTAGCGGCACACCCTAATGCAATAGCTGCTATCATCGTTGAACCTGTAGCAGGAAATATGGGCTGCGTGCTCCCTAAGGCTGGTTTTCTTGAAGGCTTGCGAACAATCTGCGATGAAAATGGCATTCTTCTTATTTTTGATGAAGTAATGACAGGGTTTCGTTTGGCAAGAGGAGGCGCTCAAGAACGCTTGGCAATTAAGCCTGACCTTACTACACTCGGCAAGATCATCGGAGGAGGACTTCCTGTTGGTGCCTACGGCGGACGTAAAGAAATCATGGACTTTGTATCACCTCAGGGACCGGTCTATCAGGCGGGAACACTTTCTGGCAATCCAGTGGCAATGGCAGCAGGCCTTGCAATACTTGGGCATCTCAACGAACATCAAGAAATTTATGGCAAGCTAGAGTCCAATACGAAGCGTATCGTAGGTGGATATAGAGAGACGCTTGAAGTACTTGGCCTAAACTATAGTATCAATCAGCTTGGAAGCATGTACAGTCTGTTTTTCTCTAATGAACCAGTTTTTGATTTTACTTCAGCTAAGAAATGCGACA
>JBLIFO010000098.1:0-10427 GCA_047633875.1 Marinoscillum sp.
CAACGGCATGCCTCAATTTGGCAAAAGGTTGTAAACCATTTGAAGTAACACTGATCCATATTTCTACTGACTTTGTTTTCAATGGAAATGGTAATATCCCTCTAAAGGAAAGTCAATTGACAGACCCTGTAAACTACTACGGGTTGACAAAACTCAAGGGCGAGCTTGCCATTCAAGGTGGTTTGGAGCGCTATTTCATCTTTAGAACCTCATGGCTTTATTCCACTTTTGGAAAAAACTTCGTGAAAACGATGATCAACTTGTCCGCTTCAAAGGACGAACTCAACATCATCATTGACCAATTGGGCAGCCCGACTTATGCACGTGACCTAGCAGAAGCCATTTTGAAGATCATTCAAAATCAGTCTACCGCCTACGGTATTTACCATTACAGCAATGAAGGTGTGGCCTCTTGGTTTGACTTCACTTCGGCGATTTTTGAATTCAAAGGTATTGCTACGAAAGTAAAACCAATACCCACGAAAGACTACCCCACTCCTGCCAAACGCCCGCATTACAGTGTAATGGACAAGGCTAAGTTTAAAGAAACCTTCGTAATTGAGATCCCACACTGGAGGACCAGTTTGAAAAAATGTTTAGAGAGGCTTAAATAAAAGAACCCCGAATATACTCTGGGGTTCAACCTAATTCAAAAGCGTTACCTCAGATCACTCATGACTGGAATAGTTGACAAAAACTTCTGTGAGGCCTATATTCTGTGTGAGCGTAGCAGCTGCTAGGTCTAGGAGTGGTGACTTGTGCGGAAAGCGAATAGCCCATGAATAAAACAAAGGCAAAAAAGAGTGATTCAATTTTTCTAGTCATGATATTTAATTGTTGGTTTCAGTAGTCAAACATCAACAACATAGCCTGCGTTCCTTTTACTGAAACGGTATATTCAGTACATAAAAGGGTAAAAAAAAGAGCCAAGGCGTAATGCGTTGGCTCTTAATATTATGATGGTGTCGGAAAATTATCCGTTCATGGAGATCAAAAACTCATCGTTGTTTCTGGTACCCTTCATTTTGCTCAAAAGGAATTCCATTGCCTCGTTGCTGTTCATGTCTGCCATGTGTTTTCTCAAGATCCATACTCTACTGAGCGCTTCTTTGTCCATGAGAAGATCTTCACGACGTGTTCCAGAAGCTGGCACATCAATCGCAGGATATACACGCTTGTTAGATAGTTTTCTATCCAACTGAAGCTCCATGTTACCTGTACCTTTGAATTCTTCAAAGATTACTTCATCCATTTTCGAACCTGTCTCGATAAGAGCAGTTGCGATGATGGTCAACGATCCACCATTCTCTACATTTCTTGCTGCTCCGAAGAATCTCTTTGGTTTGTGAAGTGCATTTGCATCCACACCACCAGAAAGAATCTTACCTGATGAAGGAACTACAGTGTTGTAAGCCCGAGCCAGACGCGTGATAGAATCTAGAAGGATCACAACATCGTGACCACACTCTACCATTCTCTTAGCCTTCTCTAGCACGATGCTAGCTACTTTCACATGCTTGTCTGCTTGCTCATCAAAAGTAGAAGCAATAACTTCAGCCTTAACCGAACGTGCCATATCTGTAACCTCCTCAGGACGCTCATCGATCAATAAGATCATCAGATAAACCTCAGGGTGATTTTCAGCGATAGCGTTAGCTATTTGCTTAAGCAAAACGGTCTTACCAGTTTTCGGCTGAGCAACGATCATCCCTCTTTGTCCTTTTCCTATAGGAGCAAACAAATCAAGAATACGTGTAGAATAGTTGTCTGCTTTGGTACTGAGGTTTAGTTTTTCCTCAGGGAAAAGTGGAGTCAAGTATTCAAAAGCTACACGATCACGAATCTCTTCTGTGGTCTTGCCATTGACGCTAGACACTTTAAGTAGTGCGAAATACTTTTCTCCATCCTTAGGAGGACGAATTTGGCCTTTCACAGTGTCCCCAGTTTTCAAACCAAAAAGCTTGATCTGTGAAGGTGACACATAAATATCATCAGGGCTAGCTAAGTAGTGATAATCACTTGATCTCAAGAAACCATAACCATCTTGCATCATCTCAAGCACGCCTTCACTTTCAATGACTCCATCAAAATCCTTGATGTCTTCATTGAATTGAGCTTTTTTATTTTTGTGATCATGGCGAGGTTCTCTGCGCTCTCTCTGCTCACCTTCTTCAGGTTTATCATCAGCATTGCGCTCATGTCTTTTGATATTACGATCATCCGTACGAGGCTCACGTGGTTCGCGAGGTGGGCGCTCTTGTTTCTTTGCTTCTGTCGCCTCTTGCTTCACTTCTGGAGCACCTTCAATTTCAATGTTTAGCGACTTCAGTAAATCATCTGATTCTCCTTCGGCTTGAATCGCTTCTTCTACCTTAGATTCTCTTACGTTTTCACGTTTTTTGTTTACTGGTCGCTCTTTTCTCTCCGGTCTATCGGGTCTTTCTGGTTTAGGGGACTTTTCTTCTTTCGGAGCTTCCTTTTTAATTTTTTCAATCTCACTATCAGGGAGTGAGGCCTGCTTTTCCAAGATTTCGTAAATAAGTTCTTTCTTGGCAATTTTTTTTGCATTCTTGACACCAAGTTCTTCGGCTAAGTCTCTTAATTCAGAGATTAGCTTTACACTCAAATCATCTAAAGTGTACATAAAATAAGTATTGTGGGTTTAGTAAACCTGGCTCTGGAGATCAGAGTCTTGCGGAATGTTGATAATAAAAAATTTGAATTGGATATGTATATGTGATCACCACATGAATTGCAGCACAAGAATATACTTACTGCAAATATTACACAAATATTACTCTCAAATGAGAAAACAACCAATTATTCATTAAATACCTACGTAGTTTCTATTATTAGTGGATTGGCGGTTACTTTGCGGCAGCAAAAAATCAATTGACATGTTACAGCTAGCAGTGGTAAGAGAGCGTCTTTCGGCGCATATTGAGGGACTAAATAAGCGTGGTTTCAAGAATGCAGAGCAAGTATTAAAGGATTTATTGGCACTGGATGATAGCAGAAAACGTACGCAGCAGTCTCTAGATGAGGTATTGGCTACATCTAACCAATTAGCTAAAAATATTGGCCAACTCTTCAAAGAAGGAAAGCAAGCTGAAGCAAATGCAGCTAAGGAGGAGACTGGCCAGCTCAAGGAGCAAAGCAAAGATTTAAGCGAGCAATTAGTAACTATAGAGAAGGAAATTATAAATCAACTCTACACTATCCCCAATATTCCTAATGAACTAGTGCCGGCAGGTAAAAGTGAATCTGACAATGAGGTGGTAAAATTGGTGGAGACAGGCATGCCAAATCTTCCCGAAGATGCCAAGCCGCATTGGGAGCTAATCACTCAATATGATATTATAGACTTTGAGTTGGGCAACAAAGTGACTGGGGCGGGATTCCCATTCTATAAAAGAGAAGGTGCACGACTCGTTCGTGCCATGATCAATTTCTTCTTAGATGAGGCCAATAAAGCTGGATTCGATGAAGTGCAAACACCAATTTTGGTAAATGAAGCCTCTGGATATGGCACTGGACAATTACCAGACAAAGAGGGCCAGATGTATGGGATTACTGATACCAACCTCTACCTAATACCAACAGCAGAAGTACCTATTACGAATATCTACCGTGATGTAATATTGGACGAACAGTCACTTCCGATAAAGCATGCCGGTTATACGCCTTGTTTTCGAAGAGAAGCTGGTTCATGGGGGGCACATGTGCGCGGACTCAACAGGCTCCATCAGTTTGATAAAGTAGAGATTGTGCAAATCACGCATCCGGACAAATCCTACGAAGTGCTTGACCAAATGGTGGCACACGTAGAAAACTTGATCGTTAAGCTTGGTTTACCCTACCGCATTTTAAGGTTATGTTCTGGTGACTTAGGATTTACATCTGCTATTACATATGACTTTGAAGTGTACTCCGCAGCCCAGAAAAAGTGGTTGGAGGTTAGTTCGGTTTCTAACTTTGAAACTTTCCAAGCCAATCGCCTCAAGCTGAGAATTAAGGATAAAGATGGTAAGAAGCAGTTGGCGCATACTCTAAATGGCTCTGCTCTTGCAGTCCCTAGGATACTCGCGGCAATCTTGGAAAACAACCAAACTCCTGATGGCATATTGATTCCAGAAGTACTACAGAAGTACACTGGCTTTGATAAGATTAGCTAAGTCCAGGTTCGTTCTCTACTAAATACTTAGTTAGCTTTTCGTAGAGGTGATTGGGGTGAAATGGCTTGACGATAAAATCATCTAAGCCATAGTCATTGATGCTTTGACCTTTTTCTACCAAGGCAGTAGCTGTCAAGGCGATGATTGGAATCTTTGAACCTGTAGCTCTGATCCTTCTCGTGGCCTCATAGCCATCCATGATTGGCATTTGTAAGTCCATCAGGATCAAATCATATTTGTCTTCCTCAAATTTATCAACAGCCTGCTCCCCATTTTCAGCAAGGTCAATCAAGCAATGCCATTTTTCTAGAAAACGGCTCGCAAGCATGATATTCACTTGATTGTCTTCTACCAATAGAATTCGCTTATCCTTCAATGGGTCTACCAAAATACTTGGTTTGACTACACGTTTTCCATGGCCCTTAGCCAGCTTGAGATCCATAGTAAAATAAAACTCAGACCCCTGTCCCAATTCACTTTCTAAGTGAATCTCCACACTTTGAAGCTCTAAAATCCTCTTTGATATTGCCAGTCCTAGACCAGTTCCTCCATATGTTCTATTAATGGAGCTATTTGCTTGATTGAATTGCTCAAAAATCTTTTGCCTATCTATATGTGAAATTCCTATACCAGTATCTTTAACTGAAAATCTAATAGAAATGTATTCGGGTTGTCGCTCGGCAAGACTCATTGCCAAGGTTACCTTTCCTGCTGAAGTAAACTTAATAGCGTTATCGATAAAATTAGATAAAACTTGCGTCAGGCGACCTTCATCACCCGTAAAGAGAGAAGGGAGTTTTTGATCGAATTCAAATTCAATCATTGTCTTTTTCGCTTCAGCCATCTTTCGAAATCCATCAGCAAGATTATTTCCTAGTGTTTGAAGATCTATAAGGTTTGCTTCAAGCATAAGGCCTCCCGCTTCAAGCTTATTGTAGTCCAAGATATCATTTAGCAGTCTGAGTAAATTCTCTGAAGAAAATTTCAGGGTATTGAGTGTGCTCAATTGATCCAATCTCGGGTGACTATATATCAGGTGGTGCGTCAGTCCTATCACAGCATTCATCGGCGTGCGTATCTCATGTGACATGGTAGATAAGAAATCGGACTTAGCTCTTAATGCGGCCTCAGCTTCCAATCGATTTTTTTCATATGATATTGAAACCTGCTGAGAGGTGGTCACGGATTGTAAAAAGAAAAACAACATGTACCCGATAGGAGCCACATAAGGAGGTAAGTCAATCAAGCCAAATTGCTTGAGATTGGCTAATGTAAGTACGCTCAGAATTATACTGATCCCAATAAAACTGTAAACAGCCCCAGGTCTTTTGTTGAGTAATGCTTTGAGGTATATGTAGAACCCTATCGGTATGATCACAAACATAAAAGTCAAGAAAATCGGCAGGAGACGTGTGAAAATCATAGGAGGACTCGCTATGTTGACAATTAAAAAAACGAGCGAAATCCAAACGACTATTTGATCCAAATATTTAGGAGAGTCTTGGGGATAGGTATTGTAGGTATACTTCAGTAAGAATATGACCATCAAATAGATAAAACCATACTCCATACGTGTAGTGAGCCACCAAGGCAGATCCGGAAACATCCAAGTCACTAAATAATTTACTCTACCAAATATGAAATAGCTAAACGCCAAACAGAAAAGGGAGAAATAAAGAATATTCCGTTGCCTACGTCCAAATAGAAAAAGACCAAGAAAAAACATGCCTCCCATGATCAATGCACCACTGAGCATCGCATCTAGCACAAATAGCGCATTACGACTGCTTAAAAGTGATTTCTTCTCTCCTAGTATTATGCTATCCGCAGGACCTCCCCTATAGTGACTAAAATTGGAAACCTGCAGGGTGAAAATATTTGTGTCTGCCAATATTTCAGAAGGAATTGGTTCAGTCAGCTGAATCCATTGTGGCTTGGTTGAATCCTCATCAATGCCCACATTGCCATTACTTGTAATCAGATTTCCGTTTATGAAAAACCTATAAGAGCTATAAACCGCTGGTGTGAATATGGCATATTCCACTTTAGGGTCAAGCAATACTCTGACTTGGTATGTAGCAAAACCATGAGGCTGAAATCCTGCTTCTTCTAACTCGTTCCACAAACCCGGTAAATTGACAAATTCTGAATCCTTAGGAGGCGTAGAAGTTGGAGACACTAGCTCTTGCCAAAAGAAATGCCACTCACCATTCAAAGTGATTGGCTCATTAAGATCTATACCTCTAAGATCCACAAAACCTCCCTTGATATTCTGAGCAGTTACAGTCGCCTGACAGCCGATCACAAATAATATCACCAAACAAATACAGCTATATAATGACTTCAATTAATAAAAATTATCTTACCGAACAGTTAAGAAGGAATTTAATGATCTTTTAGTATAACAAAATAACTTATCGCAATCTAATTAAGCGAATCTTAAACCGTTTTTAAGCAAAGCATATAATTTAGTCGGATGAAAATACGAAAAGGAGAATACGAAGACTTATCGAGGGCTTTGGAATTGATAGAGGAATTGGCACTTTATGAAAAAGCCCCCGAAGAGGTGACCAATACACTAGAAATGATGCAAGAAGATGGATTTGGAGAAAATCCCGTTTTTGAATTTATTGTCGCTGAAGAAAATGGTGAGATTCATGGTCTGTCTATCTTCTACTGGAGATACTCTACCTGGAAAGGGAAGCGAATCTATCTAGAAGACCTTATAGTGACGGAATCACAACGAGGTGCTGGTATTGGTAAATTGCTTTTCGACGAGACCATTGCTATCGGAAAGGCAAGTGGAGCTACTGGCATGATGTGGCAGGTGCTTGATTGGAATGAGCCAGCTATCAATTTCTATAAGAAATATTACAATGCAGGACTTGAGTCAGGTTGGCTCAATGGGCGACTGGATTTCTAAACCTCCTCTAGGAAAGTTCTGAAAGCAACAAACCTATTGGGATATCGCTGTAGTGTTTTCTGTTGAAGTGCCGGAGCAAATTCATCCAAATATTTGTTTAAAAGTGAGATATTCGAAGTGAAATATTGAACAGCGTAAGTAGTGCCCGTAGCATCAGGATCGTCATTTAGCAATTTTAGAATTTTATTCTCAGTAAAACATCCCGTTTCCATGACCTCAGGTATATGAACAGTCTTCATCCATTGAATCCAATCAAGTTCCACTTCCGAATCAATATTTACAGTCACATTATATAATATCATTGCTATTAAGTTCTATTTATAAACATCTCCAAAATAACCTTGTTTGATCTGGATATGCCAAAGTCAAGAAGAAATATAATATTGAAAATTATTGTTTTGGTCCTGCACCTTGTTGGTGCAATAGGCACAATCATTCCCTCCACTTCCTCATTCTTCATACAACTTACCCCCATTAATCTGGTCATTACGACTATTATCTTGCTTTTAGGCGAGACACACATTTCAGGTAGATTATTATTGGTGTTGATCACTACGGTCTTAATAGGCTTAGGGATAGAGGCAATTGGAGTAGCAACGGGATGGCCTTTTGGCTTATATACATATGGTTCTGTGCTCGGCCCAAAGCTTTATGAAGTTCCTCTCGTGATTGGAATCAATTGGTTCTTACTCTCCTATTGCTTTTACAATTTATCAAAAACCATAATTAGCAATTTGGCACTTAGATCTGCAATCGCATCAACAATGATGGTAGTAATGGATTTTATAATTGAGCCAGTAGCCGTCAAACTTGAATATTGGCAATGGCTTTCTCTAGATATCCCCATTCAAAATTATTTGGCTTGGTTCATTATATCATTCGTGATACAAATAATGATGAACTCATTGATCAAATTGAACCGTATAAACCCAATCGCCTTGACAATCGTCTTGTCTCAATTATTCTACTTTTGTTTAATCTCAATTATCTAATCTCAAACAAAACCTCAGAATATCTGGTTTAAAGGACGTTCTGTTTTATTTAATTATTGAAGGGAAAGAAATATGAGTAGGTTTTCAATACGTGACTTAGAGCAACTGTCTGGAATAAAAGCACATACGCTCAGGATTTGGGAGCAGCGCTACGAACTTTTAAGCCCAAAAAGAACAGACACGAATATTCGCCACTATGATGACAATGACCTCAGACTCGTCTTGAATGTTGCGTTGTTAAAAGAAAATGGCTTCAAAATTTCCAAAATAGCGGAAATGAATGTGGCAGAGATGCAATTTGAAGTGGTCAAGCTTACAGAACGTAGCTTGAAGTTTCCTGAACAAGTTCATGCCCTCACACTTTCTATGGTTGATCTGGATGATATCCGATTTGAAAAAATCATTACTTCGAACATCGTTAAGCTTGGTTTCGAAAAGACCATGATTAATGTCATCTATCCTTTCCTTTCGAAAATTGGGATACTGTGGCAAGCTGGCTCAGTAAATCCTGCTCAGGAGCATTTCATCACTAACCTTATACGCCAAAAGCTCATAGTGGCTATTGATGGGCAATATTCAGAAGTCAGAGAAGGTGGTAAAAAATTCCTTCTTTATCTCCCTGAAGGTGAGATGCATGAACTCAGCCTGCTTTTTGCGAACTATCTCATAATATCTCGCGGGCATCGATCTTTATATCTTGGCCAATCACTCCCATTTATTGATCTAAAGTCGGTTTTCGAAATTCATGAACCAGAATATATTCTGACAGTACTTACGACTGTACCGAGCACATCTGAAGTACAGAGCTATGTTGATAGATTGGCATCTAGCTTTCCAAATTCTCAAATACTTCTTTCAGGTTTTCAAATAGTAGGTCAGGATATCAAAACCCCAATTAACACGCAAACCTTTTCTCGCTTTGAGCAACTCGTAGATTTGGTCGATAGTCTTGAACTCCAACCTGCTTAACTCTTAGTCTCTGCTTATTACCGTAACAAGACCATTTCATCTTTATTGTATATTTAGATCAAAAATTACTTATCTCAGCTATGTCAAGATGTAAAATCTAAATTCTCCCGGGAAAGTTTTGTTTAAGGTTATTCAAAATTAATTAAACAATTCCTTTTCTTTTTGTTTAACTTATTGTAGATTTGATTAAACAAAATTAACATTCATGACAGCAATTGAATTTAGTTACCAGATAGATCAGTTGACAGGTTCTCTCAAGCCTTTTGCACTGAAATTGACAAGGGACATGGAAGATGCTAATGACCTCTTGCAAGAAACCATCCTTAAAGCTTTCACACACAGAGACAAATTTGCTGAAGGCACCAACCTGAAAGCATGGATGTATACAATCATGAAAAATACTTTCATCACCAATTATCAAAGAATGGTGAGAAGAAATACATTTATAGATAATACCCAAAACCTACACTACATCAATTCTTCGGGTAGCACTATTCAAAATGACGCTTACACGGACTTTGCTATGAAGGATATCAATCATGCGATTGATGACCTACAGGATGCTTATAAAGTCCCATTCATGATGCACTTTAGAGGCTTCAAATACCATGAGATAGCAGAAAAACTTGATATTCCTATTGGGACTGTTAAAAATAGAATCCACATTGCAAGGAAAGAGTTAAAAGACCACCTTAAGGTCTACGCTAAGAAATATTAAATGAATCAAAAAGTAGGTATTATCGGTTCTGGTTTTGCAGGACTGTCAGCGGCTTGTCATCTAGCCAAAGCAGGCTATGATGTCACAATATTTGAAAAAAACAGCACGGCAGGAGGAAGAGCCAGACAGCTAAAACTGTCTGGCTTTACTTTTGACATGGGTCCATCTTGGTACTGGATGCCTGATGTTTTCGAGCATTTTTTTGAATCCTTCGGAAAGCAAACTTCTGACTATTATGTGCTCGACAGACTAGACCCTTCCTATCGCGTTAAATTCAAAGACGAATACCTTGACTTGCCAGCCAATATGGCAGAGCTTGAAGCGCTCTTTGAAAGCATAGAAACTGGTGCAGGTTCAGCCTTAAGAGAGTTTCTTGCGCAAGCGGCGTTTAAATATGAAGTAGGTATCAATGATCTCGTTTATAAACCAAGTCGCTCTCTATTAGAATTTGTAGACATGCGCATCCTGACTGGGCTACTCAAAATGGACGTTTTTACCTCCATGAGTAAGCATATTAGGAAGTTTTTCAAAAACGAAAAGCTGATTCAATTACTTGAGTTTCCAGTACTCTTCTTGGGTAGCACACCAGAGAACACTCCAGCACTGTATAGTCTCATGAACTATGCAGACATGTCTTTGGGGACTTGGTA
>JBLIFO010000099.1:0-10416 GCA_047633875.1 Marinoscillum sp.
GATGTGCAAATAGTTGCGGATCATATTGATAACGTCGTGAATTTGGCGGGTATTGATTATGTCGCTTTTGGTTCTGACTTTGACGGTGTGGGCAACAGTCTGCCTAATGGCTTGAAGGATGTTTCTATGTTTCCTAATGTAATTGCTGAGTTGCTGAAGCGTGGCTATTCAGAGGAGGATATCTCTAAAATCTGCTATCAGAATACTTTCCGAGTTTGGAATAACGTCATAGAAGTAGCTGAGGTACTTAAGAATATTTAATTCTTAATTATCCTTTAGCGTCTTAATAAACTTAGCCCATGCAAACGGGTTAAGTAAGTTGCTCTGTGGGGCCTGATACTTATTCTGCAGTGATCGCATTTGCATCTGCATGTAATATTGATGATTTGAATTTGCGCTGGCAGGTAGACGAGCATAAGCGCTACTCATATAGTCACTTCCCATCCAAGCATTCAGGTTGTCATACTGACTTTGGTAAGGCATCTCCAAAGACAATACAGCTTCCTTGAACATAGCCTCCGTTGGATAAGGGAACACCTCTACTTCTTTAAGTAGGGTTAAGTCTTCTTCCATAGTGATAATCACCTTCAGGCTGGTGGCTGGATCATGCTTTGGGACAATATAATATTGTCTTTTGAAACCAATGGAGCTAAAAATGATGCTATCACCTTCGAGAACGGGTAGAGAGAAAAATCCATAGGGATTTGACGTGGTACCTCTTCCGGCAATTGGTACATAGACATGAACACCGGGGATTACAGAGTTGCTATCTGGTGCGAAGACCACACCAGTAAATTGAATGATACTCTTAGGCAAAGCATACTGATCCTTTTCTTGAGCTACGCTCAAAAATGCTAAGGCAAGGAACAATATGTATAATTGAGTTTTTAGCAAAATTCTTTTCTCTTAGTAATACTGACCTTTAACGATAAAAGTTTAGAATTCGGTATTTTAGTAATTCGGTGACCAAAGGTAGCCATGAATTATTTTTTAAACACAAGTCATCTCAAGTATGCGATTAAAGCACTTCAGTCTTAACTACGGGACGCAAATTTTCAAAGCATTTGGGGATGAGGCCAGGGTCCGGATTTTAAACCTACTTTATCGAAATGAGGAATTATCAGTTTCTGATTTGGAATCTATCCTAGATTATACGCAAACCAAAACCTCTAGGCATATTAGCTATTTGAAAAACTCAGGATTGATCAATGCGACAAAGAGAGATCAGTGGATCTTCTACAGTATCAAAGATGAAGTCTACGACATGGTAAGTCAGATTTTCGAATTTCTAAACAAGGATTTGCAGCTCCAAAAGGACCAGGAGATTTACAATACGATGCTCTCCAACCGAGAGCTAGCTACAACAAAATTGGCAGTCAAGGGTTATCGCCTGTAATGCAATACACCCATATATTTTTTGATCTTGACCATACTCTTTGGGATTATGACACCAATGCTAGAGCAGTATTGGCTGAAATTTACGATCATTTCGAACTTCAAAAGGAGACTTTTCACGGACCTCAAAGACTTACAGAAATATTCTTCAAAGTAAATGATGGACTTTGGCAGCAGTACAACCAAGGCCAAATTGATCGAGATGCAATAAGGAAGAATCGATTTGCCAAAGTTTTGGAAAAGCTCAATATTTACGGCTTTTCCCGTGAGGCAGAAATGAATGAGTATTTTCTTTTTCAATGTCCCCGCCAAAACGCCACTTTACCCGGCACTCATGAGACGCTGACCTATCTGGCAGAGAAATATCATCTCAGTATTGTTACTAATGGTTTTGATGATGTGCAAGGGATTAAACTTGAAGCAGCTGGACTTTCTAAGTATTTCCAAGAGGTATTTACTTCTGAGACTACAGGATTTAAAAAACCGAGCAGAGAGATTTTTGATTTTGCATTACAAAAGCTCAACTGCAGTAATGATCGAGTGCTGATGATTGGTGATAATTTGAATACTGACATTGCTGGGGCTAAAAATGCAGGCATTACTCCCATATTTTATAACCCCAATTCTCAAATAAAGGTGGATGATCTTTGGCAGGTGAGCCACTTATCAGAATTAACTAAAATCCTCTAGGGAGGACTATTTGGATTCTTTATTTTTACATACACAACAATATTTAACCACATGTCCAAAGGAAACTTTTACGTACCCGAACCATCTAACGAACCAGTACTTTCTTATGCCCCAGGTACAGCAGAACGAAAGGCGCTAAGTGCGGCGATTAAAGAAGGAAGAAAAGAGAAAAGGGATATCCCGATGTATATCGGCGGTGAGGAAATCCGTACCGGAAAGACCATAGAAATAAATCCTCCTTATGATCACAAGCATGTCTTGGGACAATTTCATGAAGGAGATGCTTCGCATGTTCAGTTGGCTATAGATGCTGCGCTGAAAGCGAAGAAGAGTTGGGAAAACCTTAGTTGGGAGCATAGAGCGACGATATTTTTAAAAGCTGCTGAACTAATAGCTGGCCCATACCGTGCAAAGATCAACGCAGCGACAGTCCTTGCCCAATCAAAGAATGCTTACCAAGCTGAGATAGATGCAGCGTGTGAGTTTATAGATTTCTTACGCTTCAATGTTGCGTTCATGCAGGAGATCTATATGGATCAGCCAGAATCTTCGCCGGGTCTTTGGAATCGCTTGGAGTATCGTCCATTGGAAGGATTTATTTTTGCTATCACTCCTTTTAACTTCACGGCAATAGCTGGTAATCTGCCTGCTGCACCGGCTATGATGGGTAATACAGTAGTGTGGAAGCCTAACTATAGCCAGATATATTCTGCTCAAGTCATCATGGAAGTATTCAAAGAAGCTGGCTTACCTGATGGCGTTATCAATTTGGTATATGTGGATGGTCCAGTAGCAGGAGATGTAGTTTTCAATCATTATGAGTTTGCTGGCTTGCATTTCACAGGGAGTACTGGGGTATTCAAGCACCTTTGGAAAACCATTGGTCAAAACATAGACAAGTACAGGTCATATCCACGAATAGTAGGAGAGACTGGCGGTAAAGATTTTGTGGTGGCACATCATTCTGCTCATCCAGCTGAAGTAGCCACTGGTCTGATAAGAGGAGCATTTGAATTTCAAGGGCAGAAATGTAGCGCAGCTTCGCGTGCTTACATTCCATCAAATATTTGGAAAGAAGTAAAAGAGCAAATGGCTGATGACCTTCGCGAAATTAGCATGGGAAGCCCAGAAGACTTTGGCAATTTTGTGAATGCTGTGATTGACAAAAGATCTTTTGATAAGATAGCTGGCTATATCGATCAAGCTAAGAAGGATGACAATGTAGAAGTCCTCTTCGGAGGAAGTTATGATGATTCTATCGGCTACTTCATAGAGCCAACAGTTTTGCTTGCCTCAGATCCGAAGTATACGACGATGTGCGAGGAGATTTTTGGGCCAGTATTGACAATCTACGTTTACGAGCCAGATCAATTTGAGGAAATCCTTAAAGTAGTTGATGAAACATCTCCATATGCCTTGACAGGCGCTATCTTCTCTAAAGACAGATATGCAATAGAGCTGGCCATGGATCGACTAAAAAATGCTGCAGGTAACTTCTATATCAATGACAAACCGACAGGTGCTGTGGTCGGTCAACAGCCATTTGGAGGAGCAAGAGGTTCTGGCACGAATGATAAAGCTGGAGCATCAATCAATTTGCTGCGATGGGTGAGTGCTCGAACGATCAAAGAAACGTTCATCCCACCAAAATCTTACAGATATCCATTCCTTGATAAAGCATAAAATGCAAGAAGCCACGAAAGTGGCTTCTTGCATTTTAAAACAGTTGAGAGTTCTACAATTCTCAATGAAACATAAAGTTATTGTTGAGATCTATTTTCAGAATGTGTCCATCGGATTTCAAATCCATAAAGAGTGATGAGAAGTCCGATTCCTATTATTGAAGCTAGCATAGCATAATTGGTTTTGATTCTACTATTCAAATGTAGATGGACTATTCATCAGATGAAATACCAGTTTTGTGGTATTTCACACACCCAAAAGGGGTATTTATTCACGGATTTTAGCAATTACCTTCCAATACACTCCGTCTTTAGCTCAATAGTGGAACGCAATAGCATTTGAATATCTCTCTTTGTGATAGAGATAAAATATTAGTCGCGCATCCCATTTCCTGGCAATTCTCCAATTGAATAGTTATTAAATTACTGTTGTGAGAAACCCCTAATAACCCAGAAAATGAAATACATACTCGCATTAGATCAGGGAACGACTAGTTCCAGAGCCATACTCTTTGATTCAAAAGGTCACATCGTTGGGACGAGCCAAAAGGAGTTTACCCAATATTTTCCAAACTCAGGCTGGGTGGAGCACGACCCTGAAGAGATCTGGGCCACACAGTCGGAAGTAATGAGAAATGTACTCAATGAAAACGCTTTGAACCCAACAGACATCATGGCTATTGGGATTACCAATCAAAGAGAAACGACAGTAGTTTGGGATCGTGCAACGGGAGAGGCCGTTTACAACGCAATTGTATGGCAAGACAAGCGTACTGCTGATTATTGTGAAGAGTTGAAAAAACAGGGATTGGAAGACAAAATCAAATCCAAAACTGGGTTGGTAGTGGACGCATACTTCTCAGGGACTAAGGTCAAATGGATACTGGATAATGTGGAAGGAGCTCGTGATATGGCTGAAAAAGGCGAGTTATGCTTTGGGACAATAGATTCTTGGCTTGTTTACAAATTGACCAAGGGTGAAAAACACGTCACCGACTATACCAATGCCTCCCGTACTCAACTTTACAACATAGTAGAAAACAAGTGGGATGATGAATTGCTATCTATATTCAATATTCCCAAATCCATGTTGCCAGAAGCACATCCATCTAGTTATCATTTTGGGGATTGTGATATTAAAGGAGTTCAATTACCTATCATGGGCATAGCTGGGGATCAGCAAGCGGCACTTTTCGGGCAGGCATGTTTTGAACCAGGCACAGCAAAGAATACCTATGGCACAGGTTGTTTTATGCTTTTAAACACAGGTGAGAAATGTCAATTTTCCAAAAATGGCCTATTAACAACCATCGCTTGCAGCACTTCGGATAAGCTTCACTATGCTTTGGAAGGAAGCATTTTCATAGCAGGAGCAGCCATTCAATGGCTAAGGGATGGTTTGAGATTGATAGATCGTGCTGCTGATTCGGAGTATTTTGCGAAGCAAGTCTCTACAGATGATGTCTTTTTAGTGCCGGCATTTGCGGGACTTGGTGCTCCATATTGGGACCAATATTCTCGTGGAGCAATCTTCGGGCTTACCCGCGATACAGGTAAAAATCACATTGTAAAAGCTGCGATAGAGTCCATTGCGTATCAAACACGTGATGTCATGCAGGCAATGCAACAAGACTCAGGTATCGAACTTGCCAGCCTCAACGTAGATGGCGGTGCCACTTCCAATGATTACCTCATGCAGTTTCAGGCAGATATTCTTGGGGTAGAGGTTGATAGGCCAGAGATTGTGGAATCTACTGCACTTGGTGCGGCCTATTTGGCGGGCCTAACTTCTGGACTTTGGACGATTGATGATCTCAAAACCATGAGGATTTCTAATAAAAAATTTGTACCAAGCAAAACAAAAGAAGAGCGGGATAGACTTTATAAGAGATGGCAAAAAGCTGTTGAACGGACTTTTGATTGGGCAAAAGACATATGAACTTATTTGACGCAAGGAATAGAAAGGAATTAATCGAAAAACTGTCTCAAGGCAATTATGATTTGATCATTATTGGAGGAGGAGTGACAGGTGCAGGCATTGCTCTGGATGCTGCTTCACGGGGATTGAAAACAGCACTTTTTGAAAAAAATGATTTTGCCTCAGGCACTAGTAGCAAGTCTACGAAGCTGATCCATGGAGGCCTGCGCTACCTCAAGCAGTTTGAAGTTGCACTTGTGAGGGAAGTTGGTCAGGAGCGAGCAATAGTTCATCACCTTGCGCCACATCTCGTAAAGTCAGAGAAAATGCTCTTGCCTCTCATTACTGATGGCACTTATGGGAAGATCATGACTTCATTGGGGCTTATGGTTTATGATGTATTGGCTGGTGTGGAGAAAGTTGATCAGCGCAAAATGCTCGATAGTGAAGAGACCCTTTCCTTGGAGCCATTGCTAGATGAAAAACTCATAGAAGGCGGTGGACTTTACTCCGAATACCGCACAGATGATGCTCGGCTAACCATGGAGATTTTGAAAACAGCCGTGCTGATGGGTGCAGATATCATCAATTATTGTGAGGTTTCGGACTTTATCTACACGGACGATAAAATCACAGGAGTCGTTTGGAAGGATCACTTTACACAGGCGTCACACGAAAGTCACTGCTTAAATATAATTAGCGCTACTGGACCTTGGGTAGATGATCTTCGCGCAAAGAACCACTCTCTAGAAGGTAAGCACTTGCATCTTACCAAAGGTGTACATATCGTTATTCCCCACCGTGCTTTTCCTGTCCATCAATCCATCTACTTCGATATGCCTGATGGGCGTATGATCTTCGCTATTCCGAGAGGAAGGGTCTCCTACATAGGCACCACCGATACAGATTATTTTGGCGATAAAGAGGATGTTCGTACCACGCATGCGGATGTTAATTACCTACTAGAAGGAATAAAACATATTTTTCCATCCATTCACCTTACGGAAAAAGACGTGATTTCCAGCTGGGCAGGCTTGAGACCATTGATAGAGGAAGAAGGAAAATCCGCCTCTCAGCTTTCGCGAAAAGATGAAATTTTTGAGTCGAAAACAGGACTGCTCTCTATAGCTGGAGGAAAGCTAACTGGCTATCGCAAAATGGCTGAGCGCATTGTAGATAGGATTGTAGAGCGGATGAAAAAAATGGGAAGCAAGGAGTACCCCGAGTGTATGACAGATAGGATCATACTTTCTGGAGGGATCTTTAAAAACGCATCACAAGTAGATGAGTATCAGAGGGAAGTTGAAAAGGGAGCCTCAGAAATAGGGTTGGAACCATACTATGCATCATACCTTGTAGCCAACTACGGCAAGCAAACCGATGAGATTCTCAAATTAACCAACTCAATTTCTGAGAGCGATGCTGAAGTAAAATTAGGCTTGGCAGAGCTTCAATTTGTGATAGCTAATGAATCTGCACATACGTTACTGGATTTTTTCGAACGCAGAACGGGACGCCTTTATTTTGAGATTCAAAGCTTAGACAAATTGAGGATTCCTGTCCTCAAATACATGTCCAATTTATTTGGTTGGAGTGAACAGAGAATCAAGCAAGAGCAAGAGTCTCTTTCATACGGCATCACCCGGGCATCCAGTTTCATAGACTAGTTCGACATAGATTTTTAATTCAAAAAATGAGTAAAACTAAAAGTACGTGGTGGAAAGAGGCGATTGTTTATCAAATCTATCCTCGAAGTTTTTGCGATAGCAATGGTGACGGTATAGGAGATATTCCCGGCATTATTTCCAAACTAGATCACATTGCTAGTTTGGGAGTAGATGTTATTTGGCTTTGCCCCGTTTATCAGTCACCAAATAACGACAATGGATACGATATCAGCAATTATTATGATGTCATGCCAGAGTTTGGCACCATGGAGGATTTTGATTTGCTGCTCAGTGAAATTCACGGAAGAGGCATGAAACTGATCATGGATTTGGTGGTAAACCACACCTCTGACGAGCATGCTTGGTTTCAAGAATCAAGGAGTTCCAAAGACAACCCAAAACGTGATTATTATATTTGGAAAGAAGGTAAGAGCGATGAGCTTCCCAATAACTGGACCTCTATTTTTGGGGGAAGTACTTGGGAGTACAATCAGGAGACTGACGATTATTACCTTCATATTTTCACCAAAAAGCAACCCGATCTTAATTGGGAAAACCCCAAAGTTAGAGAGGAGGTTTTTCAGCTCATGACTTTCTGGTTAGAAAAGGGCATAGATGGTTTTAGAATGGATGTGATATCAGTCATTTCTAAGAAGAACTATGACGACAGTCCGTTTGAAGATCTAAATGATACAATTACCAAGGTTTTTGCCGATGGTCCACGGATTCATGAATATCTGAAGGAAATGAATCAAAAGGTTTTGAGTAAGTATGACATCATGACGGTGGGTGAGGGTCCAGGCATCAACCTTGGCAATGCCAATGATTATGTCTCGAAGGAAGCACATCAGCTTGATATGATCTTTCATTTTGATCATATGTTTATAGATCATGGTCCCGAGGGGAAGTTTACGCCAGTGCCCTATAAACTTTCAAGATTCAAAGAGATTTTTCGGGAGTGGGATGAAGCACTCAAAGAGTCCAGCTGGGGAAGTATTTTCTTGGGCAATCATGATTTTCCGAGAATTGTTTCTCGATTTGGAAACGACGGTCAATTTCGAATCAAATCAGCCAAGCTGCTATGTATGCTATTGCTCACCCATAGAGGCACACCATATGTCTACCAAGGCGAGGAGATCGGCATGACGAATGTGGCATTTGACAGTATCGATGACTATGATGATGTGGAAATCCATAATGTTTACAAAGAATGGAAAGCTAAAAAGCGCGATTTGAATGTGCTGATGAAGGCGATTCATGAGCAAGGAAGAGATAATGCGCGCACACCAATGCATTGGGAGGATACTGCGAATGCGGGATTTACCTCCGGTAAGCCTTGGATCAAACTCAATCCAAACTACTCATCTATCAACGTGGCGAACCAGGTAGATGATGAGGACTCCATTCTCAGCTTTTACAAAGAGATGATCAGCTTACGCAAAAAGTATAGCACGCTTACTTATGGTGATTATTTGCAGATATCTGATACCTCTGAGGAGATTTTTGCCTATTGGCGAGAAGACAAGGACGGTAAGTTTCTCATCGTTCTCAACTTTTCAGATGAAGACTCAGTTTTTGAATTTCATAATGAAGAAGGAGACTATAATTTAATAATTTCAAATGTGGACATTGAGCCAGAGTTCGCTGGCAGTGTTTTGATAAGGCCATGGCAAGCTATTTTGTATCAATATTCAGCTCGGTAACAATTCGTTAAAAGAAATAATTATTAATTCATCTTCAGCTTGGATTATTTTGAGGACTCTAAAGCCCATCTGATTGAAAATCAAGAATAAAATCGTCTATCAAAAGCTTGATGAACTCTATGAGGAGGCTAAGCCTATAGCCCTGACCGAATCTAGCAAATGGGTTATCTTTAGTGACTTGCATATGGGAGATGGCGGCAGCAATGATGACTTCAAAGCCAATGCCCCTATGCTTCAGAGCGTGCTTTCAGACTATTATCTAAAGCAAGATTTTGGACTCATCCTCAATGGTGATGTGGAAGAATTGCAACGGTTCAAACTCAAGAATATCCGTCAATATTGGAAGTCAGTTTTTGATTTATTTGATCAGTTTCAAAGCAAAATAGGCTTGCACAAAACCGTTGGTAACCACGATCTGGATTTTGAGCAGATGAATGCTGAGGAGGCAAAATACACGCACCCACCATCTCTTCGGTTGGATTATAAGGGCAATTCGATTTTTATTTTCCACGGGCATCAGGCATCTCGAAAGTTTCAGAAGCATAACCAGTTGATCGGACTAACACTGAAGTATTTTGCCAATCCACTGGGCATAAAAAACTATTCGGTTTCCCATAGCAGCCAGAAACAATACAATATTGAAAAGCGTGTCTATCACTATTCTGCTTATAGAAAGATCGTTTCCATTATTGGGCACACACATAGACCATTATTTGAATCGCTTCATAAAGTAGAGCGGCTGAGGTATAAAATCGAACAGCTCTGTAGGGAGTTTGCGACTGGGCTGACCAAGGATCCTCAAGAAGTTTTGGATGCTATCAGCACCAATAAGTCTGACCTGCGCAAATACTACAAGCAAGCGCTCAAGACCAATTTTCAGAACTACGTTTACAATACTATTTTTCATATTCCATGCCTCTTCAACTCAGGCTGTGTCATTGGCAAGAGGGGGATGACGTGTATTGAGTTGGATGGAAATATGATCCGCTTAGTACATTGGTTTGATGGCTCTTTAAATCAAAAGTACCTCTCACAAAGTGGTTATAATCCTGAGCAACTCGCAGGCACAGACATTTACAGAATGGTCATCAATGAAGAAACCTTAGATTACATTTTTACACGAATCAAATTACTTTCATGAAATATCTAGCCCCACTTTTTCTTTTACTTGGAATTATGAGTTGTGAAAAGAACACTGCCGAACAAGTCAAATTAGATCTCCAAGGCCACCGTGGATGCCGCGGGCTTCTGCCTGAGAATAGCATAGCTGGGTTCATTCATGCTATCGATTTGGGGGTTGCTACGTTGGAGATGGATGTGGTCTTAGATGCTGAAAATGAGCTGATTGTGAGTCATGAGCC
>JBLIFO010000100.1:0-10413 GCA_047633875.1 Marinoscillum sp.
GAGATATCGTGCATGGCCCAGCATTGGCTCACGTTGCTTCGGCAGAAGGGATTATTTGTGTTGAGAAAATAGCTGGACAAAGTCCGCAACCATTAGACTATGGCAATATCCCAGGTTGTACTTATTGTTCACCTGAGATCGCTTCAGTAGGTATGACTGAGCAGCAAGCGAAGGATGCAGGTTACGAGATCAAAGTAGGTAAGTTTCCTTTCTCAGCTTCTGGTAAGGCAAGTGCTGCTGGTCATAAAGATGGCTTTGTGAAAGTAATCTTTGATGCGAAGTATGGTGAGTGGTTAGGTTGTCACATGATTGGTGCGAACGTGACTGAGATGATAGCTGAAGCTGTAACAGCTCGTAAACTTGAGACTACTGGCCATGAAATAATTAAATCTGTTCACCCTCACCCTACCATGAGTGAGGCAGTGATGGAGGCTGCCGCTGCAGCTTATGGTGAAGTCATTCATATCTAAAAACCAAACGAAAAAACCAGCTTCAGCTGGTTTTTTCGTTTAAGAAGCTTTTTTATTTTCACAAAGTAAAAGGCCATCATAATTTTCTTAGTTTGCGTAAATAATTGATAGTCATTTTACATGAACCGATCAGCGGCGACAGTGCCCAAAAGTGTTGCAGAGTTATTAGAAGAAGCTTATAAACTGCGTGTACGCGATATATCGCTAAGTACAAAGCTTGTTTAAGAAGCTTTAGATTTAAGCTATGCGAATGATGATGTCGTTTCTATCGCTAGATCATTATCAATGCTTTCCTTGTTTAAAATGATACAAGGAGAATATGAAAACTGTATGACTCTGGGTGAACAAGCTATTGGATTGTTCAAGGTGCTCAAAGATGACAAAGGAATAGCTGATGTCAAATACAATATTGCTGGAGTACATTACAAAACAGACAATTTTCACTTGGGTCTTATTTATTTGATAGATTCATTGGAGATATATCAACAGTTAGATGACTTTCATAATATAGCACGCGTTCAAAACTCTTTAGGTACTATTTATGAGTATTTCGGTGACGAAAAGAGTGCCATGTTGGCCTATCAAAAGGCTATAGAAGCGGCACAAAAAGTTGAGGACCTCAATCTCGAGTCAAATGCCTATAACCCACTTTCAGGTATATACCTCACACAAAACAACATAGAAAAAGCCACAGACTTAATTGAGCGTTCTGTGGAGATGAAGAAGAAGACTGGAGATATTAGAGGACTAGCGTTTGCTTTATATGGCAGGGCGAAAGTCTTTGTGAAGCTTGGAGAATATGCTAAAGCAGAGGAGGCCTTCAAGGAGTCTATAACCATACACGAGGATATGGGTGAGCGCCTTGGAAAGGGCATGTGTTACAATAAGCTTGGTGAACTCTATCTTATTTAGGAGCGGTTTGATCTCGCTAAAGAACTGCTTTTCAAAGCATTGGCTTTTGCTGAGAAGTATAATATTGTTCTAATAAAATTTAAGTGCAATTTTCTCCTTTATGAGATGCATAAAAAGCTAAACGAGCCTATTCTAGCTTTGAAGTATTTGGAAATTTATCTTAAGGAAAAGGAAGCAGTAATAAACACGCAGACTCAAAAAGTAATAGAGAGCTACGAGGCAACCACAAAAATGGAGAGACTTCAGAAGGAAGCTCAAATGAATCGTGAGAAAGCGTAAATTTTAAAAAAGAAAAATAGATCAGAAGAATCATCTAGAGTAAAGCAGGAGTTTTTATCAATGATGAGCCATGCGACTCGCACAGCGCTTAATGCTGTGATCACCATAGCCTCGCTTTTAAAACCTCATCTCACTGACGAGGGTAGCCAACTTCTGGAGGCGCTTAGTTTGTCATCACATAACCTCTTAGGCATCATCAACGATATATTGGATTTTAGCAAGCTGGACGTAGGTAAGGTAACCCTCGAAAACTCCTCAGTGGATTTTCACGATTTGATAACTAGTATCAAAAACATTTATTTGCCGATGGCAAATGAAAAGGGGCTATCACTTGAAATAAGCTTGGATAATAAGTTCTCAGAGTACTACGAGCTTGATGAGACCAAAATGTCTACCAAGCCAAATACTCGGTAACTTGATAAGCAATGCCATAAAATTTACAACTCATGGGTTAGTAAAAATCAAGGTAAGTTGTATACTGATAGGTGATTTTAGGGATCAACTGGAGATTAGCGTAATCGACACTGGCAATGGCATACCTGAGGAATACAAGATGGAGATATTTGAGAGCTTTTCTAAGCCAAAATCTTTTACAACACGCAAACATGGTGGATCTGGATTATGACTGGCCATTGTGAAAAAGCTAGTGCAATTACATGGAAGCAATATCAATGTGCATACGGAAGAAGGAAAAGGATCTGTTTTCTTCTTTCAACTCTCATTACCAAAAGGGATAAAAGGTATGAAAATCGAAGAAATTAATCTCGATAGTCTAAATGATCTTCACATCTTATTGGCAGAAGAAAATGCCATCAATGCGATGGTTTTAGTGAAACTTTTGGCTAAGTATGGCATTCATGTGGATGTGGCCAATGATGGAGCAGAGGCAATAGAGCGCAGCAATCATAAAGCTTATGATGTGATATTAATGGACATTCACATGCCAGAAGTAGATGGATTCGAGGCAGGAAGCACTATAAAAAGCACTATAAATCCGAATCAAAAAACCCCCATATACGCATTGACCGCAGATATCACTGCTAGTACTTTCGATCAAGAACCATCTCCATTTACAGGATTTCTTTTGAAGCCAATTGAGCAGGATAAGCTCATCAAAGCACTTTTGTCTATTTGATTTTTAGGTTGGCAGAATAATGGATTGAGTTGGCAAGATTAAAATATTAGGCTCCGATACCTTTATTTAAAAAAGGAGCTATGATATTTTCAAAAAGTCAATCACTACATCCTCTAATCAAGTACATCAGACATTGGCAGTCATTCAATGCAATAGCGCGAAAAGATCTAAATTATAAATTAATAAAATTGTTTCTTGGAGCTTTATTTTCTGTCTCACTAGTACACTTCCTTTCCTTGATTTGACAGAAACAGCAGTTATAGTCACTTCTGCTATGTATTGGATTGCCTAATAGATTGGGCGATTTAAAATGTTGAATCAGAATTTTTGGGTTCAAAAATGGCAGTTACTTATAGATACGCTCAATTCGATTGGTAGTAGAAAGTATCATATTCGTCGATAAATATTTGGCTTCTTTGTGGTCACTCTGTAAAATAGTGAGCCAGCAAATTCTCACTAAATAGATTTTCGTCATTTTTTCAATGATACTCAAGTGATATTGCTATTTAAAGTCCTAGCAATTTAGGAAGTGAGTATATGGGTATATGGTATTCCTTATTTGATCAATTTTCGAAATCAGTCCTGAAAGCGACTTTTACCGCCTTATTTTTCTTGGCACTTATTTCCTCTTGGATATCATCTTTTGCCTCTATTAAGGCAAAAAATTATACAGATATTGATTCATTGGTGGTCAAGATCCAAGCTCTTGATTCTTTAGAAGACTCCATGCTGGGTGACATTTACATAGCAAGCATTGATTTTTTCCTTCAAGACCCAGACACCTCTAATGCCAAGTTAAATAAAGCGTGGGCAGATTTATTGACCAGGCATTATCAGTATGATTCTGCTATATTTTTTGCGAATAAGGCAATTGAAGGGTTTAGCAATAATGAGAAACTTACTATCCAGCTAGCAGATGCCTATTATAAACTCGGTTCTTTAGAAAGTAACCTTGATAATATTTCGGACGCTATCCATGCATATTTGGTAGCTGCTGAGTATTATGATTCATTGGGTATCCCTTCTGAAAGTGCACATTGTAGAAATGCTTTAGCCATTTGCTATGGTACCATCTCCGATTATGGACTTGCTGTATCAAATTACACTCAAGCGTTGGCGGTCTTTGAATCTGAACATGACTCGGCAGGCTTTGCTATGGTTGCGGATAATTTGGCTGGACAGTACAGTGAAATGAAATTATATGATAAAGCATTAGACTACTATGATGATCTGTTGGTCTGGGCACCGGACAATTTGCATTATGAACTCGATGCGCTGCTTGGCAGGGCAATAATTGCGCATGATAGAGACAATTTTAATGCTGCTCAAAAAGGATATTTGGAAGTGGAGGTTTTAGCTAAGGAGATCAGTGACCATGTTCAGCTGGCATATGTATATCAAAATCTAGCAAATCTTTTATTGGATATGGATGCCATTGATCGCGTGCAGGCCTATATCGATAAGGCGGATCAGCTTCGTGTAAAATATGCTATTGTTGGGATGGACTTTGGTTTGGATGAGTTGAGGCATGAACTTTATTATAAGCAGGGTCATTATAAAATGGCTTATGATCTTCTGAAACAAACACGGGCTTATAGTGATTCATTTTATGACCTAGATATGACCCGTCAATTACAAGAAGTACAGGAAAAATACAACGCCTTAGCAAGGCAAAAAGAATTAACACAAAAGGATTTACAATTAACGATTGCATCAGAAAGTTTAGAAAGAAATAGGAAAACCCGCAATACCCTCATTGCAGGTTTGGTAGTGTTTGTACTCATTGTGTTTTTTTTGTGGCGTGGCTTTCGCATTAAGTCTAAGAATAATGCGCTCCTTGAAGAAAAAAACGACTTGATAGAGGAGAAAAATAGGAAGATCAAGAAAATAGAGAAGGAAAAATCACGGTGGTTTGTCAATATTTCGCATGAGCTGCGCACGCCACTTACACTAATCAAAGGACCTGTACGGCAGGCTCTCAATTCACTTCCAAAAAATGATACGATCTATGGAGATCTTCTCGTAGCGGATAGAAATATTACACGTCTTCAAAAGCTTATAAATGAAATACTAGATTTATCTAAAATTGAATCAGGCAAAATGGTTCTTAAGAGAACCAAATTCAATTTGGAAGAAATGCTCTGTGCAAATATTTCTTCATTTGAAGTATTGTCTAGAGAATCAGGGGTTAAAATTGAGTTTGTTAGTGAGACAGAATCAGCTCTTTTTATTCATGCCGATGAAAGTAAGATTACAAATGCAGTCACAAATCTTATTGGCAATGCGCTTAATTTTTCAGAATCAGGGAGCAAAGTGGTTGTCAGGCTTTCCACAAAAGATAATCTTGAAATTAGTGTTGAAGATTCGGGTAGAGGTATTGCTCAAAAGGATTTAGCGCTGATCTTCGATAGATTTCATCAGGTAGATGGGTCAGGTAGTATACCTAGAGGCTCTGGTGTTGGTTTAGCGCTATGTCAAGAGATAGCTAAACTTCATGAAGGGAATATCTCAGTACTTAGTGAAGAGGGGAAGGGGAGTAAGTTTATTTTCTCTTTACCAAACAATGCTATTGCAGCGAGTGAAGATACCGCTCATGAGGAAACCGATGATTCTCTGGATTTGACCCTTATAAATGAGACTTATAGCTCCACACTTCATGAGCATAAGATACTTGTTGTGGACGATAGCAATGATATGAGGGATTACATATGTAATAACCTCAGAAAGGACTTTGAAGTGGTGGCAGCTTCTAATGGTTTGGATGCGCTTGAAAAGATGAATTCTTTTCTTCCAGATCTTATAGTTTCGGATGTACTTATGCCACGAATGGATGGTATCACATTTGCGAAGGAGGTTAGAAAAAATCCCAAATGGTCTGATATTCCGTTCATATCTGTAAGTGCCATAGATGAAGAAGATGAAAAAGTAAGAGCACTTCGCGCGGGCATAGATGATTATTTAGTTAAGCCATTCTATATAGAAGAACTTAAAGCAAGAATCGATAATCTGATTGCTAATCACCAAGAGAGGGTAAAGGGTAATCCAGAGGAGGAATACTCGCATGAGGATAAATTATTAAAATCCTTGGAGCAACATGTAATGGACCATATGGTAGATCCAAACTATAATGTTGGGAGCCTGGCAGATACCGTTTCCATGAGTGAAAGGCAGGTTTATCGGTATGTGAGACAACTTACAGGACTCACCCCTGCCAATTTTATTCGAGAATTGAGATTGCAGCGAGCTATGCAACTAATCAATAAACGCGTTTACAATCGTTCATCTGAATTGTCCTATGCAGTGGGTTTCCAGCAGCCAGGATATTTTTCAGTTGTTTTCAAGAAACGATTTGGACGTTCACCGATGGATTATCTTGGAGAGAAGTAGGCAAGAAAGTCGTGCCCTATCTCGATCGATAACTTATCTCAATCTATGAAGTCCGCAACCAAAGCTGAAATTTGATGAGCTTCAGTTAAAAAGCCATCATGTCCAAAGATCGACTCAACTACTTCAAACTTTGCATTTGGAATATACTTCGCTAGGAGTTGCTGCTCTGATATTGGAAAGAGTATATCAGTGGCTATGCCAATGACAAGTGCTCTGCTCTTGATTCGGCTTAATGCAGCCTCAACGGAAATATAATGTCGCCCTAGGTGGTGACTATCCATAGCCTTGGAGAGGTAATAGTAGCTTTCCACTGCAAAGCGTTTACGAAGTTTTTCACCTTGATATTTTTGATATGATGATGCAGAAAACCCATCCCACCGCTGATCCACATCTTTCTGTTTTACCTCATAGGTATCATAATGCCGATATGAGAGCATCGCAATTGCTCGAGCAGCCTCTAAACCTTTTGCTTGATCTATATTTTCTAAGGCCATACGCTGAGCTTCATTAAATGCAATACCCCATGGAGAATGTACAGCGTTGGTCGCTAAAGGCACGATGTTTTCAAAAAGATTTGGCTCTTGTACTGCCCATTCTAGGAGCTGCTGTCCACCTAGCGAACCACCAATTCCAAGTTTTATTTTATCGATTCCGAGGTGAGATTTCAAAATTTTATGAGCTGAAACCATATCTCGAATAGTTACAACTGGGAAATTTCTGTTTTTGGGCCCTGTAGTACCATAGCAAGATCCAAGTATGTTGGCGCATATGATGAAATGCTCCTTTGGGTTAAGCACTTTATTCTCACCCACCATATCCGACCACCATTCTGTAGGATTTCCATTTGCCGTAAGGGCATGAAATACCCATACTGCATTGGTTTTTGTAGCATTCAAAGTCCCATATGTAGTAAAGGAAATCCTCACATTTTGGAGGGAATCTCCCCCCTCCAATGTGATAGCTTGCTCAACCTTTAGTATATGCTGCTTTGGCACCATCGTGCTTGGTCTTTCTATTGATAAATTACTTTGCATTAATTACTGCAAAAGCTTGTTCGAAATCATCCTTGATATCATCTATGTGCTCTATCCCGACGGATACTCTGAGGAGATTTGGGAGCACTCCAGCATGTAATTGCTCCTCATCGGACATTTGCTGATGTGTAGTAGCCGATGGCTGAATGATGAGCGTTTTCGCATCACCCACATTTGCCAAATGACTTACCAACTTCAGATTGTCTACAAGATCAATCGCTTGTTGTTTTTCTCCCTTTACGGTAAAAGATAAAACACCTCCAAAACCATTCTTGAGATATTTTTTCGCCAAAGCGTGATACTTACTGCTCTTAAGGCCTGGGTAATTTACGGTCTCTACTGATGGATGGGCTTCCAGCCATTCCGCAAGTTTCTGAGCATTTTCCACAGTCCGCTCCACACGAAGAGAAAGTGTCTCAAGCCCTTGCAGCAATAAGAAGCTATTGAACGGACTAAGTGCAGGGCCAAAATCTCTAAGACCTTCTACTCTAGCACGAATTGCGAAAGCAATGTTTGGAAGTCCAAGAGGATTTCCCTCGCCAAATATTTCCCAGAATTTCAAACCGTGGTAGCCTTCCGATGGCTCTGTGAACTGAGGAAATTTTCCATTGCCCCAGTTGAATTTACCACTATCGATGATCACTCCCCCAATGCTCGTCCCATGACCACCAATCCACTTCGTAGCAGATGCAGTGACTACAGCTGCGCCATGTTCGATAGGTTTGAACAAAAAGCCCCCAGCTCCGAAAGTATTATCAACAATTAGCGGGATATTATATTTATTAGCTACAGCTGCAATGGCTTCAAAGTCTGGAATATTGAATCCTGGATTGCCGATAGTCTCTAGATAAAGTGCTTTTGTATTATCATCAATAAGTTTTTCGAAATCTGTGGCACTGTCACTTGCTGCAAAACGTGCTTCGATTCCAAGTCTTTTGAAGGCTACTTTGAATTGATTGTAGGTTCCTCCATACAGGAATGAAGTAGAAACCAAATTATCACCAGCTCCCAAGATATTATTGAGTGCGATGAACTGTGCTGCTTGACCAGAACCAACAGCAACTGCAGCCACTCCACCTTCTAGCGCAGCGATTCTCTTTTCGAAAACATCATTGGTAGGATTCATGATCCTTGAGTAGATGTTCCCAAATTCCTTAAGCGCAAAGAGATTTGCACCATGTTCAGAATTTTTGAATCCGAAAGAAGTGGTTTGGTAAATTGGTACGGCACGAGAACCTGTTGTAGGATCTATTTCTTGGCCGGCATGTAGTTGTAGGGTTTCAAATTTTAAAGTTGACATGATTGTAATTGAATATTTTTTGAAAGAATAGTTTTTGAGGGGCCGTAGCCCAAAGAAGGATTATGCTGAGATAGCTGCGTAAGCTATCGCTTAGATGACTTCAAAATCCTGAATGAGTCAAATTTGAATCAACAACAGCACATGCAGCAACGTACAAATGATATTGTTTGAATCTTAATTTGTGCGGCAGTCCGCGAACTGAATGTTTTTCTAGTGCTTTTCATACTATCAATTTATCGTTCAGGAATTAGCACCTTTCCGTTTAGGGTGGAGGTTGCTAGTGCTTCACAGAGCCTGTCTCTCAGCACTTCTTAATAAATCGATACATGCTCGATTTGATGTCGCAAACGTAGTGAGTAAACCCGAAAAGACAAAAAAAATCTTTGGGATTCGTTGATTAATCCGAAAAAATTTGCCGTGCCATGTGCTTTATTATGGAATAATTAATGGAAATATAGCTATTTGGTATTTAGATAAAAATCAATTTACACCTCTTGAAAATTGAGCTTGAGGTCACTTTATCGACAAAAGAAAATACCCGATACCACTCATCATATTTCAAAATGCATCTTTCTTAAAGAGTCTTTTGTGGTTTAAATTGTAGGTTATATCAAAATAATAAAATATGTCTAGAAAGATATTTACGCACGGAACCATTTTAGTACTCCTATTAATCGGGTGTTCGAGTTTGAGCGCTCAGAAAAAAAGTAGTAGATCGAATACTCCCTCTTCAATGATGGCAGATTCTGTTTTTGAAGGATTGAAACTTAGAAATATCGGGCCAGCTTTTATGTCAGGTAGGATTGCTGATTTAGCGATTCATCCACAAGACGAAAGTATATGGTATGTAGCCGTAGCCTCTGGAGGGGTTTGGAAAACCACAAATGCTGGAACAACTTGGCTTCCTGTATTTGACAAGCAGACAGCCTACTCCATAGGGTGTGTCACTATTGACCCTAACAACCCACATGTGATTTGGGTAGGTACTGGTGAAAATGTAGGTGGTCGACATATGGGATATGGTGATGGGATATACAGAAGTAATGACGGAGGTTCAACTTGGGAAAACATGGGTCTCAAGGCTTCAGAGCATATTTCTGAAATTGTGATTCATCCGAATAATTCAGATATAATCTGGGTTGCAGCTCAGGGACCACTATGGAGTAAAGGCGGTGATAGGGGGTTATTCAAAACTACCGATGGAGGTAAGACTTGGAAAAAAACCCTAGGCAATAATGAGTGGACAGGTGTAACAGAGATAGAATTGGATCCACGCAATCCAGATTGGATTTATGCCGCAACTTGGGATAGACACAGAACTGTAGCCGCATATATGGGAGGAGGTCCAGGAACTGGTTTGCACCGCAGTGTGGATGGAGGAGAGACTTGGGAGAAGCTTAAAAACGGTTTACCTACAAGCAACATGGCAAAAATTGGACTTGCGGTTTCGCCGATTAGACCAGACATTGTCTATGCAGCCATAGAACTTGATAGAAGAACAGGAGGTCTTTACAAATCGACTGATAGAGGGAGCACTTGGGTAAGGCAGTCGGATGCAGTTTCGGGAGGAACAGGGCCACATTATTATCAAGAACTTTACGCCTCACCTCATCATTTTGATAGGCTCTATTTGATGGATGCCTCTATGCAGTTTTCCGTTGATGGAGGTAAATCATTTCAGCGACTAAATAGTGAGCATCGTCATGGTGATAATCACGCTTTAGCTTTTAAAGCGAATGATCCGGACTATATCATGGTCGGAACGGATGGCGGAGTTTATGAGTCATTCGATTTAGCCGAAAACTGGAGATATATTGAAAATTTACCTATTACACAGTATTACAAAGTGGCGTTGGATGATGCTGCTCCATTTTATAATATTTACGGTGGCACCCA
>JBLIFO010000101.1:0-10374 GCA_047633875.1 Marinoscillum sp.
ATGGAGTACTGCTTCAGAAATAAGTAATGAATTTTTTACAATTGAACGGTCAATTAATGGAATGGAATGGCAAGAAATATATAGAGTTGCTGGTGCAGGAAACTCTTCGTCTTTGTTAGTATATTCAACAACTGATAAACATCCATATATGGGAGTCTCATATTATCGCTTAAAACAAACAGATTTTGATGGTAAATTTAAGTTCTCAGAAATAAGGTATATAAATATTGAAAACATGAACTCCACAATCGAAATATATCCAAACCCAACCAGTGATAAAATTACCATAATAGGAGATGATGTTGAATTGGAAAACATTAAATTATATAATATCGTAGGGCAAGGTGTTATATCCCATACTGTAATAATGAAGCATAGTAAAAACAAATTCATTATCGATTTGACTAACTTAAAATCTGGATTTTACTATTTGAAAACAAAAACAACCGCTAACAGAGTATATAAAGAATAGGCAAAACAATAGTAATTTTAAGGTTATTCACTTCAAATTTGATAATTAACCAAAGAGAAGGAGCATTTCGAAATTGCCTACTTTCATTGTTACACTCTGTCAAGCATCCTACATATTTATCAGTTGGGAAGGTTTTTTCAAGTTCATCCCATTTTGCATTTGCTCCTTTTTTATTCAAGTGAGAAACATTCACTTGTGCCATCGTTTCGCCTCTATTGTAGGGCTTTTCTTTAATGATTAGATATTTGAATTTATATACCATAATAAAACGCACCCTAGTCGAGTAGCCCGACCTGAGTCGGAATGCCACTTGCTTAGCTTACGGGCACGACCCCAGCGCTTACGGGATCGTTCCACGCCGGTCTCACCCTTTGGAACACTCATTTTCATGAGCTAAATTCACCATTCAAGGCACACACAAGCGCTAGCAAGAATGCGCCAACTGCCAATTTACAAATTTCAGTGCGAACATCCCCATGAATCAGCCGCTGGGAAAGATCAGTGCTTTCTACTGGGAGCATCTCGCAGGATTTTTCATCTTTCTGGACGCAGTGCCTATCTGATACTTTGGAAGCACCGGCAGATTCATTAGTTTTATCGGAACTTGCCAAGCTCGGGGCGCACTCCTGCTAGCTTGGCGTTGTAAACTATTGGACCTTTGAATAATGAAATGTGATAATTGTAAAAATGATTTTAGCTACTCAAGTATATTAAAATCATTTTGGATTGGCTATACAAACATAAAATGTGCACAATGCGGTGCCATATATGAGCATAAAATGTTTAACAGACTTTTAGGTGCTATAATTATAGGTATTCCCTTTTTATTGATCCAGATATTTTTTGTAGATACAGACATCACCTATAAAGTAATAGGATACATTTCTATAGCTTTCATACTGTCTCTGTTATATCCACAAATTTTGAAATTCAATCGGATAAAATAAAACAGTTTTACAACATCACATAAAACCAATTTGCTCACCACCCTGTAGCAAAGTCTGTAGTAATTAGCCAGCAATTTATGCTTTCACTTTGTGGCAGCTTCATCAACGGGCGGAGCATTGTAGGGCTCAAAAGCTTTTAAGGTTATTCAGTCAAGTCAAATATTGGTTGTCATCGGGCCGACTTGTTTTTACCGACCCACTGGACTGGCTGTATAAAGACATCACTTTAATCTGACATTCTGCCTTGGTGGAAACCGCATAAATTGCTTAGTTTAGCTTTTCATAGCTTACATCGGCAAGCAGGTTTTTAGCTAGGCGTTAGACTCTATTAGGCTAGCTGAAAAGTTGACGATGTTTAAGTGCAATTAATTGGCAATACTGCTCTGTCATTTCTTTAGATAAAAAAGATTGATTGATAAAGTCCAACCACCCATTTTGAATTTTAGCATATTTATTAAGAATATTTTCTGCTGCTTTATCAGGTATTCCTGAAGAAGTCATAGCTTTAAAAAAATCGGATTTCTTTAGTCTTTTCTTTTTACCACATAGTGTCAGAGCAAGCTCTTCATCATCTCCTTCAACCACTAAGGCCGAGGCAACTAAATCATAAGCAGGAGCTAATTCATAGTGACCATATTCATTTTTCAGTAACGAAAAGTTTTTCAAATGCATATCTGCATTTCCCGTTAGGAAACTGAACAAAGTCAACTCATAGAACCTTACCAAATCAAGTCCAGGATTGATACTGCTTCGCTTTATCTCCTTGGATATCTGCTCATGGGATGATTTATATTTATCCTCGGTAAGTCTACCTAACAATTGACACATATCTTCCATATGCTTCTTGATCCCATCTTTTCTATCCATTCTTTTAGTTATGTAAGCGAGTTCACCTGAGTCCAATCGTACCAAGGAATGCTCAGCAGTTCGAATATTTGATAGTTCTGCAAGATGCATTGTCAAATCCTCTATTTGAGGCAATTCATTCCACTTCGGTGATTGAGGTTTTAAAATAAATTGGCCCCATAAACCAACTATTGTCAATTTTTCAGGTTCATTATCAGGTTTTTCTATTTGCAATGATAGCTTCGGCTGAACGCCTGTAATTGTGGCTTTGCCCTTAATCATTTGTTCAGCAAGTTTCAGAATATCTTTTCCAGTGTACGGTACTTTGGGGGGCTCTGAAACTCCGAATATTTTCTTGCTGCAACTTGTGTGAAAGTCACGCTCTGAGTCTTTATAACAGTATAAACACGTCATATTAGTGGTTCAATTGATACTGCTCCAATACAATCCTTGCATGCAACCAGCAGAATTCCCATCCTATCTTTTTCATTGACTTTCCAGTTTTTTTCAACTAGATCTAAAATCCAACCTTCCGGAATAAGGCCATCAAAAAATGGAAATAGAACATTTGAATGATATGGCTCTTGTTGCCTTGGAAGAGTTAAGCTTATTGACTCACCTTTCTTTGCGAAATATTCATATTCATATTGAAAATGATATCCTTCCTCATCCTCTGTTAGTGTCCCAGCCCACACGTCTTGATAAAGTACTTTTGCTTTCCTCATCTCTGTTAACTTCTATTGGTCCCAATTCATATCCAAAGAGATTTAACACTTGATTGACCTTGTCCATTTTCAATGTTGGTTTTCCTTGCTCAAGTTCTCGAACAAATCTTAAGCCAACTCCAGCAGTAAATGACAGATCTTCCTGATTCATCCTTGCTTGCTTTCTTTTTTCTTTGATGAACTGTGCTAATGTTGTTTTCATCTTCCCTATACCCTTTGGGGTGTAAATTAACAAATTTTCCTTTATTATACCATAACGGGTATAAAAATTTAGATATCAACAATACTATACCCCTTCAGGTATAAATCACAAAATAAACCATATTTATACCCGATAGGGTGTGCTTTAAGGAAAAGAGCCTCCTAAGTAAATTGCAGAGTCTAACAAACGATATAGTATATGGCGCTTCTGAGTTACTTGAAACTAATGTGCAAATCCACTAGATTGTCGATAATAAAAAGTTCAGAGGCACATGCTATATCTGGACGTTGTACTCCATAAAGTGAAAATATGGGAAAAATGAAAGCTGCAGTACGAAGATCATATGGTTTTCCTAGGGAGATTAAAATTGAAGAAATTGAAAAACCTT
Source organism: Marinoscillum sp. (assembly GCA_047633875.1). Lineage (GTDB taxonomy): Bacteria > Bacteroidota > Bacteroidia > Cytophagales > Cyclobacteriaceae > Marinoscillum. Next base: position 3,581 of record JBLIFO010000101.1, read on the forward strand.
TGCCACTTGACAATGAAGTATTAATTAAAGTTCACTCAACTACGGTTAATAGAACCGATTGCGCAAACCTAACTGCAATACCATTTATCATGCGCTTTGTATTAGGACTAATTAAGCCGAGAAAAATAATACTAGGAACTGATTTTGCTGGTAAAGTAGTAGCCATTGGGAAAAACATCAAGACGCTTAATCTAAATGATAAAGTATTTGGGTTTACCGACACAGGATTAGAATCTCAAGCTGAGTACATAACAATAATCCCCAAAGGGAATATATTAACCATACCTGAAAACATTGATTATAAGGAAGCTGCGGCAAGTTTAGAAGGAGCTCATTATGCATATACATTCATCCATAAAGTAAACATACAACCAGGACATAGAATACTTATTAATGGTGCTACTGGAGGAATTGGGTCAGCTCTCATACAATTTGTAAATCAATATGATGTTCATATATCAGCTACATGTAACACAAAGAACAAAGACTTAATACAATCCCTTGGTGCTGATAAAATATATGATTACAGCTTAGAGGATTTCACTAACGATAATGAAAAATATGATTTCATATTTGATGCAGTAGGTAAAAGCACATTTGGAAAATGTAAACCATTATTGAAAAAGGGAGGTGTTTACATATCTTCTGAATTAGGACCTTACTCACAAAACTTATTTTTTGCAGCCTTTACTTCTATTGGAAGAAAAAAGAAAGTAATCTTCCCAATTCCATATAGCGTTGAAAAAACCCTCCCTTATATTAGTCAACTCTTGAAAACTGGAAAATTCAAACCAGTAATCGACCGAGAATATTCTTTAGCGACTATTTCTGAAGCTTATGAATTTGTAATTTCTGGAGAAAAAACAGGGAATGTAATAATCAATGTCTAAAAAATTAAATAACGAGAGCACAACATAGTATAGAAACGCATGCCTTTACTCACATTTATTTGAGTCCATGCTACTCGTCCGTATCTTCTGTGTTTTGAGTTTCATGGCTGCTTATGAAGGTCTCGCTGGAGCTAGTCGCTGTGGTTAGCCTGCACGCAGGTTCCGACAGGTGATCACGCAGAAAGGTCATCGCTAAGTTCTGTGCAACTTGGTTCGAAACACAGAAAATACTACTTTCATCACCATTAATCACCGGATAGGCACAGCGTTCTATACGGGAATCGTTATCTATCACCACTGAATTTGCAAATGAAGTTTTTAAAGCTTTTCTATATTCTACTTTTTTACATTTCGGCTTGTTCAATAATCGATGGGAAGCCAATACTCGAACAAGAATACATGAAAAATGAAAAAGAGAACTTTTGGTTGACCAACGGATTAAAGCGACAAATTGACAATATTGGGAATCGTCCTTTAGATGTCGAAATATCTGATAGGCTGGAACCCCCAAATCCCGCAAGTTTAGCGGAGCGTAACTTGTGGGTATCACGATTAAAGCTTGCAGCTTGGTCAATCAATCTAGGAAAATGATTAGACAATCCTCAGCGTCCCTTTCAGGTGACACTGAGTAGAAATAAGCACGGAGACGCCTAGTCCTTTTGTTTAGCTTCCGGGCACGACCCCAGCCTTACGGGATCGTTCCACGCCGGTCTCACCCTTTGGAACACCCAAATTCATGGGCTATATTCACCATTCAAGGCACACACAGACGATATAACATATGCCTCTAAGTAGCTACTTGAAACTGATCTGCAAATCTGTTAGATTGTAGATACTAAAATAGTTCAGAGGCACATGCCATATCTGGACGTTGAGCACCATTGGCCAATGAGTATAGAACAATCAACTTCACGGACATACACATACCAATACCGCTTTGGTTTTGGTCAACTTCTGAACTTGGTAGTCGGATTTGGACTGTTGGGTACATCGCTCTATTTTGCTATCCGATTTGAACTGGATATCGTCCTAATTGCCATAATCTGCTTTCTCTCTTTAGTGGGATTATCTACACTTTTACTAACTCTCAATTATCTAATTCGAAGCATCGGACTAACTATCAGGATTGATCAGAATAAAGGGACTTTTGAAATAACGAACAAAGGACAGTCTAACACTTATGAACTAAAAGACATTACATCTGTTGAGATTTGCGAACAAAGAAGTGCTGGTCTTTATGGGTTTAGTTTTGGCTTGTCGTATACGAAATATCAATACAGCAACTTACTCTTAGAAAACGAAACGATAAAAACGGGAGAAAAACTCAACTTAAAAATTGATATTGAAAATACGGGAGCAATGGATGGTAAAGAAGCGGTGCAAGTGTACGTACGCGATGTTGAATCATCTGTTGAGCGTCCAATAAAAGAGCTAAAAGATTTTAAGAAGGTGAATATAGCTGCAGGAGATAAGCAAACCGTCTATTTTACCTTAACCGATAGGGATTTTGCATTTTGGGATATAGAAAGGGAAGATTGGAAAGTAGAGCCCGGTCAATTTGAAATACTAGTAGGTGCAGCCTCAAATAATATTTTAGCAAGTGCTAAACTTGAAATAACTAATGACTAATGTAAAATCAATTTCGTTTTGATTTATTTTAAAATTGAAATGCGTTTTAAAATTTACAAATCGTACATCTTGTCGTTGATCTTGTCAGGAATGATTTTTTCAGTGGGAGCTCAGGCAAATTTCGTGGAAGTTAGTCTGGAGGAAGGAATGGGAGATATCCAAGCAGCTAGAGGAGTCGCAATCGCCGATTTTGATAATGATGGTTTCGATGACATTCTCATTCCTGGACAACCATCTAAACTTCTAAAAAACAACGGCGATCTTACATTCACGGATTACAGTAACCAATCCGGATTTTCTAATTATCATGCTACATCTGCCTTATGGTTTGATGCAGACAATGACGGCATGCTAGATGCACTACTAGCAGGTTCGGAAGAATCGGTACTACTTATCAATGAAGGTTCTGGGAATTTTAGTTTCGGAAATTCTTTCGGCGCAGCTCAAAGACAAGCGTTGTTGGTAGGCGATCTGAACGAGGATGAATGGCCGGATATTTATAGTAGCAATTTTCGACAGCCAAACCATCTGTTAATTAATCAGGGAAATGGCTTTTTCGTTCCATTCGGAAAAGATGTTATTGAAGGCACTTTGGACATGGGAGCAGTTCTGATTGATTTCGATGAAGATGGCGACCTAGATATTTATCAAGTATTCGATGGGCATGAGCCCAATGAATTACTGATTAACAATGGGAATGCGGAGTTCATAAACTCAGTTCAAGATTTCAATCTGGATAACGAATCCCTGGGGATGGGAATTGAGATTGCTGATTTTGATCGAAACGGAATCTTCGACTTTTACATTACCAATCTTGGTGCTAATGATCTGCTGATAGCTCAAGAAGACGGGACGTTCAACGAAATCGCGATGGATATTGGAGTTAATGACTTTGGAATGGGATGGGGTGTTGTGTCTTTTGATTATGATAATAACGGATGGGAAGATATTTACTTCACAAATGAATTTCTCTTCTCCCCCTATCCAAATCGCTTACTGTCCAATGAAGGGAATCTCAATTTTGTAGATGTCACTGGTGATAGCCCGATTGGGGTTGAAATGAGTAGTTATGCCTGCGGAACTTCGGATCTGAATAACGACGGTAAACTCGATCTAGTTGTCATCAACAGAAACAGTGAAAAGGACATTCGAATTTTTACTAATGAAGGTTCGGTAGGCAATTGGCTACAGCTCTCTCTTATCGGAACTACAACTAACAAATTTGGAATTGGTGCTAGAGTAGAGGCTTATGTTAATGGAGCAATTATAAAGAGGGAACTTAAAGCGGGTTCTGGTTATCGTTCGCAAAATAGCTATCGACTACATTTCGGTTTAGGCAGTCACAATCAAGTTGATTCCCTATTCATCACCTGGCCTGATGGACAGATTGAACGATATAATGATCTGAACGCCAACACGCACTTTATTCTTAACCAAGGGATCAGTGTCTCAGAGTTTAATCTTTCATCTTTTAAGAGTCGTTTGGCACAATCTAGTATGATGGAGAACCCAAAAGAGGTCGAAGGCAATTCATCCCAAAATGCCGACGGGCAAAGTGTAGCCAGAATTTGGAACGAAATCCTTTTGGATGCCATTCGCGGAGATTTCGCCAGACCGACGGTTCACGCCCGAAATCTGTATCATTTTTCCCTTGCAATATATGATTCATGGACGGCATTCGATCCGCAATCTCTTCCAATCATATCTGATGTCCCAAAGCAGTTGTTTCAAGATTTAGCGGATGAAATGACAAGCGACGAAGTGGAACTTGCAAAAAAGGAAGCGATAAGTTTTGCGGCTTATAGATTGATCTCGCATAGGTTCAAAGATTCTCCATCATCCTTCGAGGCATTAGGTCAAGCTTATAAATTAATGCAAGGATTGGGATACGATCCAGATTTCAATTCCATGGATTACTCTTTAGGGGACCCTGCAGCTTTGGGCAATTACATTGCCGACAAAATAATAAATTTAGGACTTCAGGATGGTTCCAATGAGGCCGGTGGTTACGCAAATCTTTATTACGCTCCGCTCAATGACCCGTTGAAACCGCAAGAGCCTGGAAATCCCACCTGTGAATTCCCAAATAGATGGCAACAGCTCGAGCTAATAGAATCAATTGATCAAAGTGGCAACCCCGTCTCTTTGATTCAGGATTTCCTAAGCCCAGAGTGGGGACAAGTTTCTCCATTTGCTTTAACTCAAAATGAGCTCACCAAAAAAACTCGGGACGGGCACGAATATCTAATTTATCATGATGTAGGAGCTCCCCCTAAGTTAATTCCCGGCGGTGACTCAGATGAATTCAAATGGAATTTTGAAACAGTCCTAAAATGGAGTTCGCAATTAGATCATAGCAATGAACTTCTGGTAGACATTTCGCCATCTTCTGTTGGGAATTTGACTGATGATCTTTTCCCAACTACTTTTCAAGAATATCAAGATTTCTACGATTTTGAGGGAGCTGACCCAGGCTCAGGATACGCTTCGAATCCAAAAAATGGTGCGGCCTATAAATCTCAGATCGTTAAAATGGGTGACTATACTCGCGTATTGGCCGAATTCTGGGCAGATGGTCCGCACTCTGAAACACCTCCAGGTCATTGGTTTACCATTCTCAATTACGTCACGGATCATCCTCAATTTGAAAGAAAATTTGAGGGAAAGGGGATTGAAATGAATGTTTTGGAATGGGATGTAAAAACCTACCTGATTCTGGGTGGAGCCATGCACGATGCAGCCATTACTGCGTGGGGAATTAAGGGATATTACGATTACGCCAGGCCGATTAACGCCATCAGATACTTGGCAGATCGCGGACAATCTTCTGACCCTACAGAGGCCAACTACCATCCAGATGGCCTGAGATTGATTGACGGACTTATTGAATTAATCAAAGAGGGTGATCCACTTGTCGGAAAGCTGAACGAAAACATAGGAAAACTCAAAGTCCATTCATGGAAGGGGCCGGATTATATTTCAAATCCGCAAGTTCAAACAGCAGGTGTAGATTGGATCTTAGCAGAAAATTGGTGGCCATATCAGCGGCCAAGCTTTGTCACTCCTCCCTTTGCCGGATACGTATCTGGTCATTCCACGTACTCTCGAGCTGCTGCCGAGGTTTTGACTCTCGTAACAGGCGATGAATATTTCCCAGGTGGGATTGGAGAATTTGAGGCCGAGAAAAATGAATATTTAGTATTTGAAAATGGCCCATCAGAAACAATAACATTGCAATGGGCTAAGTATAGAGATGCGTCTGATCAATGTAGTCTTAGCAGAATTTGGGGTGGCATACATCCACCTGTTGATGATATACCGGGAAGAAAAATTGGTGCCCTCATTGGTTTGAATGCTTTCAATAAGGCTGTTTCATATTTTGGCGAACCCGTATTGTCATCTCAGAAAATAGACCAAAACCTCCCGTTAGTTTACCCTAATCCAATCAAGCAAGGAGCAAATCTTCAACTAAATATTTCTGGTCAATCTTCCAATATTCTGAGTATTTACGATTTAAGTGGCCACCAGATTTTCAAAGGACCTCTTCTCGAAAATTTCTTGAAATGGGAATTTGGTACTGGCTTGTTTGTAATCCTTATCGAAGATGGAAACAATGCCCATTATATTAAAGTAATCGCAGAGTAACTGAAGGAGATTGTGATAAGGCCGAGATTATATAATCTTCTAGGCAACCTTTAAGAATAGCGTGTCAACACCTCAGGAATTCCAAAAATACGAGCAGATGGAAGTGGAACAGTTACCTGTTCCTAAGCATAAACTTCACAACTGGACACATTTTGCTGGTTTATATGCCGTAGAGCACGTAGCTGCAACAGAATTTGTAATCGGAGCAACCTTTGTAGCGCTTGGGGCCAAAACAACCCTCCCTGGCGCGGAACTTAGTTCCGTGACTAATACACTAATACAAACTCCTAAGATAAAAGCACGGAAGTAACTTCCGAGCTAGTAGGGCTTCGGGTTTCCTCGTTTCAATTGGTTCTAGTATGACATTTCCTCCAGACATATCCACGCATGCGTCTATCTTTGGTTCCAATGAAGCTAGACTATATCCCAAATATCAATGCCTATGGAGACTGTGTGGTCCGATTGTTTGATTTTGATAAATCGGAAGCACTGAAATTCCAAGAGGCCATCAATTCCACCATAATCCAAAAGAAGAAATCGCTTGATCTTAGCCAATTAGACTATATCGAGCATTCCAATTGCATGGTCCTCCTTATGCTGGGTGAAGAAGATGAAGGCATGGTTACGCTT
>JBLIFO010000102.1:0-10244 GCA_047633875.1 Marinoscillum sp.
GTATTACTTTCTATGCCGATCATGATCAGCGCCATGAAGTCAACATTTTTGGTTCGTATGAGATCGGGGCATTTTCCTTTTTTGCTACTGGATACTACGGATCTGGACTACCATATACAAATTATAGCTTGGTCATTGGTAATAACAATAATCAAAAGGTAGTCAGACTAAAGCCGGATGAAAAGAATGGAGAACGCCTACCATCCTACCAGAGGGTGGATATTGGTATGTCCTACAAACATACATTTAGTAGTGGGAGCCTGACGCTTTCTGGCAACATATTCAATGTGCTTAATCATGAAAACATCTACGACCGACGTGTAGAAGTTGTGCAGACCACAAGAAAAATTAGAAATCGAAATGTACGGGTGCCTACCATCATACCCTATGATGTAAAGCTTATGGGGCTTACACCGAGCTTCTCAGTGGCCTTTGATTTTTGATTCTTCCACCACTATAATTCAAACATCTTAGATTTTATTAGTAAAAACTTCATGCCCTAAATAATTCCAGAGGACCTGTTAATTATCTAATCAATAAAGGATAGGTAGTCTTCATTTTCTTTTGCTTGCCCAAAAGAAAACGAACCACAAGAAAAGGGCACCAACGCCAAAAATCATTTTGATTTCACTATTTACTACTTCCAAAAGTAATAAAATCAAAATGCTTCACTCTGGCCTTGGATGGCCTCCCCGCATTCTAGTGTTTCAATAGAGTTTAATTCGACTTAAAAATGATTACTAATTTTCAGTAAACTAAAAAAGGATGCTCTAGAGCATCCTTTTCATTTATAATTCTACCTAAACACCTATTAAAGCGTGCTTAAGATTGGTTCTTATACGTGGTTGTTAAGCATAACTGGCATTACCAATAACAAGATATCTTCATTCTCATCTTTATCAGCTGGTAAGATGATACCTGCTCGGTTAGGAGCATTTAGGTTCAACACTATGTCTTTAGCATCCAGATTATTCAACATTTCGATAAGAAACTTAGCATTGAATCCGATCTCGATATCCTCGCCATCATGCTCACAAGACAAACGTTCGTTGGCCTCATTAGAGAAGTCAAGATCTTCTGCAGAGATCATTAGTTCACTACCAGTAATTTTCAATCTCACTTGATGAGTTGTTTTGTTTGCGTATATCGCGATACGCTTAAGGGAGCTAAGAAACTCACCTTTATTGATGTTCATTTTGTTTTGATTGTCAGAAGGAATCACGTTCTCATAATCAGGGAAACGCTCATCAATCAATCGACATATCATCCTCACATTATTGAAACTGAAGAATGCATTGGAAGCATTGAACTCCAAGTTCACATTGGTATTTTCTGAAGGTAAAGTTGACTTAAGAAGGGTCAGCGCTTTACGCGGTATGATCATGCTATGTGCCATATCAGAAGCGATATCCACTCTTCTGTATCTGATCAAACGGTGACTATCGGTAGCCACGAATGTTGTATTGGTCTTATCAAGCTTCACATAAACACCCGTCATGGCTGGACGCAACTCATCGTTGCTTGTGGCATATATGGTACTGTTGATCGCCTGACCCAAAACGCCTGATGACATGTTCACTGAGTATCCGTCAGATACCGTTGGTACTTTAGGGAAGTCAGTAGCATTCTCACCAGAAAGCTTATAGCGACCATTATCTGAGTTGATTTCGATACTGTAAGTATCAGAATCAATGGAGAAAGTTACTGGCTGCTCAGGCAAATTTCTAAGCGTCTCCAAAAGAATCTTCGCAGGGATCGCTATGCTTCCATCCTCTTTGGCTTCCACCTCTAGCTCAGTCATCATGCTAGTTTGCAGGTCAGAGGCTGTAATCGTCAATGTACCGTCGGTAATCTCAAACAAGAAATTCTCAAGAATAGGCACTACTGGATTCGTAGTAATTACGCCATTGACGGAAGATAATTGCTTAAGCAGGTATGATGAGGATACGATAAATTTCATTGGATTCTTATTTCAATTGGGCGACAAATTTAACGTGAAATTGTCATTGGAAAAAATATACTTTGGTATTCAAGATTTACCGATTTCTATTAGGATATAGATCACTTAACTGGCGTTATTTTCAGCTCAAAATCTGGCAAGCTTACCAAAATACGAAGTGCCCTTTTTTGATCGATTACAAATAACTCCTCTCCATTCAGTCTTGCAAGGAAAAAACGATCACGCTCTAATGGTTTAAAAATTTCCATAACTATGGGCTCAGCTGAGTCTATAGTCTCTAAAGTCAACTTCGCCAAAGGCACACTCTCCGCCAAAAGGTCATAATTGGGAAATCTCCCCTTGGTAATCCATTCATTGGCTTGAAAGTATTCGAACTGATTGAGGTAGTCTACCACCCTGTTTGAGTCTAGCGCATTGACACCTGGCACTTTAAAAAATGCGTCATCAAAGGTGATAGAAACGTTTTTATCAGCTGACCCTTCATATTCTAGAGTCAGCTGCTGGATGGTTCTCCACGTACCATTTAGCACCAATCTGTCCCTCCATTTATCGGCTGTCAGTTCAAAAATGCCAGCTAAATACTCGTTGTATCCCGGAATCTGTACTTCATAGACCTCCTCGCTATTTTCCTGCGCAAAGTATGTTTTGGTTTTCGTCGGGTTGCCCCAAACATAAAAGCTACGCTCTTGTCCATCGATGTTAAGCCTTACATCATTTTGAACAACAGGTATCGAAACTGGCTTTTTCACTTCTACCCTATTGAGAATAGACATTACCAATCTGATCAATTCATTAGAAGCAGCATACTGCCCATTTAAGATCCATTTATCTCCATTTTTGGAGAGTTTCAAATCACCAATCTGAATCTGAGAAATCAGATCTGGACTTTCTATTTTGAAGAGATTCTCATCAAAAGAAACAGAAAGCTTTGTCTGACTCGTAAAAAAGAAGACAAGGTTGGCGATTAACAGTAAGCCAAAAACAACGATTAATTTTCGATTTTTCCCGTGCATGTCAGAAATCGTTTTTGCGCTTACGTACCACCATCTTTATCAATCCGAAAAGGATCAGAATCACTAGCGGAATCACTAAGTTGATCACTTGCCACTTCGTACGCTCCTGCTTCACTTTCACTTTATCCAAAGGACGTATCTGTAACTCTTTGGACCTACTGTCCACAAGTCCATCTTCATCTAATAGGTAGTCAATAAGTCCGATCACAAAAGCTTCATTAGCATAAGTTTTCTGTCCATAAGGGTCTACGCCAATCGGCAAAGGATTGCCATCTTCAAGACTTAGCTCGTTTCTTATGATATCTCCATCAGCGATTACAGCAATCTTATTGGCTGGGCTCATTTCCTTCACATTAGATCGGTCGAAAGCTGCTGGAGGAATTCGATTTTTAAAGAGCGATGTAAAAGTCCCTTCAAGGAGATAGCCAAGTGGTTTTGGTCCACTTTGAAACTTCTCAGGAAGCAACTCAGATTGGAGATCATTAAAGCTTACCTGAACTGGTGCGCCAAGTACTTTGGTATTTGTGGAAGTGAACAAAAGCGGTGACTTCTTAACTCCGTCCGCCTTTACGGTATCCAAAGTAGAAGCGAATCTCACAAGGACTGCATCCATTCCTTTTACCACAGGATGATCACCAAAGTTGGTGATGATCGGAAAATATGGCCATGGCAACATCCTAATCTGGGCCTGATCGCCAATATTTCCAGCTACCACAGGAAAATCGCCACAGTTGAGATCCACCACGAAATTCTGGTTGATCCTTATGCCGTATTTGAATAAAATGTCCTGCAAACCAGTTTCGTACGGAATAGCTACAGTACCAGCACCTGACGCACTGTCCATATTCACGCTGAGTGCATCAAGAAAGAAAGCCACACTCCCTCCGTTCATTACATATTGATCCAAAAGAAATATCTCTTGTTCGGTGAATGACTTTGTCGGTTTTGAAATGATCAATAAATCGTATCCTTGAATAGGCGTGGTACGATCAGGCAAGTTGACACGAAAGAGGTCATATTTTGATAAGATCAAATTATTGAGCCCTGCAAGCTGAGAAGTATCCGGCTCATTGTGCCCCACAACCAGCCCCACTCGCTTTCTACCTGTAGAAATCACTTGCTTAATCGCATTAGCAAATTCATATTCCAATCCTTCTATCGATTGATTAAGGATTTCTTCGGGAGAATTGGTACGATTTCCTTTGAGTAAATTCACCGCAAGCTCACGCCCTCCTGTAGAGATCACTGCTCCCGGAAATACTAATTTCTGGCTGCTTTGTCCATCTTTTGTATAGTTGAGATTTGTAGGCTGCAGTCCCAAATCAACTAGCCCTTGATAGAATTGATTACGAGCTTTGCTACTCTCAGCTTGTGAAGGATCGATAAATTTTACATCAAAATTAACCGCACTGTAGTTCGCGAATTCATCCAGAAGCTCTCTTATGGAAGTTTGGAATCGCTTGAAATTGGAAGGTAGCTCACCGGCTAGGTATATTTCAATCACCACATCTTGATCTAATCTGCCCAGAAGTGATTTGGTTGGATCTCCAATCGTATAACGCTTTTCCTCAGTCAAATCATAGCGCAGATTGAACCTATTGCTCATTTGAAAAGCTAGTATTACCACCAAAACCCCTATGCCGAGCTGCAAGAATAAACCGATGCGATAGCTAGAGTTATTCATTTTTTCAAGCCTAGGATAAACTGTGAAACCAAAAGTACTATCGTGATCAAGCCAAGGAAATAAGTCACATCAGCAACATCTAGCAGTCCCCTACTCAATGAAGTATAGTGAGGCATGATACCAAGGCTAGAGATATAATATGACCAATCAGCCCAAAGGTTTATACCAGAAAGCGAATCGAAACCTGAGTAAAAGAAGAAGCACAAAAAAGCTCCCAAAATGAAGGAGACGATTTGATTGCCAGTGAGAACAGAGGAGAAAATGCCAAAAGCCGTAAACACCCCACCTAAGAGCATTAATCCGATATATGAGCCAATGATGCCCGGCGTATCAAGATTGCCTTGAGGATTGCCTAATTGGCTTAAGGAGTAGTAGTAAACGATAGTGGGTAGTATGGAGAAAATCACCAATACAAAACCAGCCAAAAACTTGCCAATCAGGATATCTGAATCTCTAAATGGAAGCGTCTGCAAGAGTTCGAGGGTTCCGGATCGCTTCTCCTCAGCAAATGACTTCATTGTGATCGCAGGTATCAAAAACATGAACATGTATGGCCCTAAACTGAAGAGCGGCTCCATGCTTGCATAGCCATAATCCAGAACATTAGTATCTGGAAAAACCCACATTAACAGGCCAATACCAATCAGAAAAACACTGATCACCACGTAAGCGATAAGCGAATTGAGAAACTCATTGACTTCCTTTAGAAATATGCTGATCATGGTGTCTTCTTTTGTGTCAACTGGTGAAAGACATCTTCCAAAGAATCCTGTGCTTTGGACATGCTCAGCAATGGAAAGTCATTGTCTGAAGTAACCTTCAAGATCTTGGCCCGTAAGTCTGCATCATCAGATTGGATCAAGAAAGTATGCTCACCTTGATTGGTAAGCTCTAGACCTGCATTCACAAAAGCGGAATCATCTATAGACCCTTCGAAAGTTACCAGATAACCTTGTCCCTGTTCAACGCCTATTTTCAAATTACCAATGGCATCATTCGCCACTATTTTTCCTTTGTCTATGATCACTACTTGATCACAAAGCGACTCTACTTCCTGCATGATATGCGTAGAAAGTATCACCGTTTTGTCCTTGCTTATTGTTTTGATTACTTGTCTAATCTCGAGGATTTGATTGGGATCTAAACCGGTGGTTGGCTCGTCCAAGATCAACACCTTTGGATCATGTATCAAAGCTTTGGCCATACCTACTCTTTGGCGATAGCCTTTGGATAATGCGCCAATACGTTTACCCTTCTCACGGTCCAGCCCAACCAACTGGATAACATCTTCAATTTTATTTTTGGCATTTGACAGCCCATGTGCACTTGCGATGAAACCAAGAAACTCTCGCACATACATATCCAGATAAAGTGGATTATGCTCCGGTAGATAGCCAATCATGCGTTTCACTTTGATAGGCTCATCGAGCACATTCAAATCACAAATAAGTGCTTGACCAGAAGTTGGCCTCACATACCCCGTGAGCATCTTCATCGTTGTAGATTTCCCTGCTCCATTTGGCCCCAAAAAACCAGTGATAATCCCGGGATGGGCATCAAATGAAATGGCATCTACTGCCGCTTGATTTCCGTAAGTTTTGGTTAATTCCTTGATAGAGATGGACATACCTACTTCTTACCTTTGGGTCTTAGTGGTCTTATTTCTAAATCAACGGGAAGATAATTCTCATGTGAGTTAATCAAATCAACCACTGATTTAGCAACATCCTGTGGTCGCATCATGTCATCATGCGCGGATATTTCCGATATGCCATCGAAGAAATTAGTATTGACACTCCCCGGATATACGTTAGTTACTTTGATGCCCCAGTCGCGCAACTCCATAAACAACGAATGACCAAATCCAGTCACGGCATGTTTAGTAGCCACATAGGCTGACATATTCTTAACAGGATTTAGCCCAGCTATGGAACTAATATTCACAATGTGCCCCTGATCCATTGCTTTCATTCCTGGTACCACCACTTTAGTGCAATACATAAGTCCATGCACGTTCACATTAAACATACCATGCCAATCATTCATCGAAAGCTCATCTATGCTCCCTACCACACCATAACCAGCATTATTGATTAAAAAATGAGCAGATCCACCGAGAAAATCTACAGAAGCTTGATGAGCAGCTACTACTTGATTGAAATCTGAAACATCCACTTTTATACTAGTAAAGGAAGGATGCTCTAATGAAGTGCCTGACCGGCTCCATCCAGCCACCTTTACTCCTGCAGCTAGCAATAGTTGCACAACTTCAAAACCAATGCCTTTGCTGGCTCCAGTTACTATGGCATATTTTCCCTTCAGATAATCCATCTATGCTTTTATAATCTTAGTGAACGCAATATTGATTGTTTTTATTTTTAATCACAAAGCAAACATACCTACCTATTCCATGTTTGAGTTGCTTAACGAACAAACCTTTTTAAATTAAACGCATGATTACAATAGTTTGCAGCACCAATCGAAACGAATCACTATCCTACCAGATCAGTCTTCAGTATCAAGAATTACTCAAGTCACTCAATACGGAAAGTCAAATCCTTAACCTGAACGAACTTCCAGCCGATTTCGCGTTTTCGGCTCTTTATGAAAACTCGGGCAAAAACTCTGCTTTCAATTCTTATCGCGCCCAAATGAAAGAAGCGCTTAAATACGTTTTCATTGTTCCAGAATATAATGGATCATTTCCTGGTGTGTTAAAAACATTCATAGATGGACTTGAATATCCCGGAACTTTCAAGAACAAGAAATGTGCTTTGGTAGGGTTATCGTCAGGTGTGCAAGGTGGTGGACTTGCCCTTAGCCATCTCACCGATATTTTTAACTACTGCGGCATGAATGTTTTGGCACTCAAACCAAAGCTGGCATTAATAGAAAAACATATCGATGAAAACAGTCAGATCACCAATATGCTTTACAAAAGCCTGCTGCAAGAGCAAGCTGAACTACTTTTAGATTTCTAAGACTTCTCTTTAGGAGGAAGTGTATCGAATATCACATCCCAAAGCAAAGTACTCACACCAAACGCATGATCCTCTGGATGCTTGTAGTGATGCATTGCATGATATTTCCAAAGCTTTCTCATAGGCTCGAAACTAGGCGGCTTTACCACATGCTGAGCATAATGAAGAGAAATGTAAAACAAATAACCCGCTACGAATCCAGGAAAGAAAGCAAACGCCAACTCTCCAATTATCAACCAGTAAATCCCGAAGAGAGCAGCCATCATAAGGAATGCAGGGATTGGAGGCATAGCTAGTCTTGTTGGGTCTTTTGGATATTGATGATGAATACCGTGACCAAGATGCTGAATCTTTAAAAGTATCTTGTTTTCAGTAGGTATATGATAGATGAATCTATGGATTGCATACTCTGCGAAAGTCCAAAACAACCACCCAGCAGAAAAACTAAGAATAAGGGAAATAGTATTTAAGCGCATAAAAGCCATGTACCCAAATGCAATGATGATCATCATATGCATTGTGATAGGTATAGCTATATGAGTACGTGTGAGCTTTTCTAACCATCCCTTTTTAAACAAATGGTCAGTTCCTTCATTCTTCGGACGTAAATGAGCAGGGATTTGATAAAAGTGGTTTTCCATAATTACCGCAAAAGAGTGCCTTATTGGCTTAAAATACAATGATATTAATCAGTTATTTGACTTGTATGAGCATTTTTATAAGAGAATTGTCAAATCGTTAACAAATTCGCAACATACATTCCATGAGGGAATAACGCCATTTGAAAAAATATGTTTACCCTTATTTTAACTTAAAGCTAGTAGAAAAAGGAGTAAATTCTTAACTCAACAAAACCTACACCCTATGAAAACACAACATCTACTTACTCTTTTATTAATCTTTGGTAGCCTTATTGGGTATAGCCAAAGCCGTGAAATTACAGGAACCGTATGGGACACTGATGAAAATGCCCCTGTTGTTGGGGCAAGTGTGATCATCAAAGGCTCCAGCGTTGGAACTATTACTGACGTATATGGCAAGTTCAATCTTACAGTCAATACTGGTGATAATGAATTGCTTGTACGATTCATTGGATATAAGCAAATGACAGTTGATATCAGCAGCGGCAGTTCATTTGAAATATCGTTAGAAAGTGATCTAATAAATCTTACTGAACTTGTAGTCATTGGCAGTAGAAATGAAAATCGGACTGCTCTTGAGACGCCCGTTCCTGTTGATGTAATCAACGTTGCTGAAATTGCTAACAATAGCCCTCAGATTTCTGTAACTCAGTTACTAAACTATGTAGCGCCTTCATTTAGTTCCAATACCCAGACCATTTCGGATGGAACGGATCATATAGATCCTGCATCTCTAAGAGGCTTAGGCCCAGATCAGGTTTTGGTTCTTATCAATGGCAAGCGTAGACACAATAGTTCTTTGGTAAACGTGAATGGAACTTTCGGACGTGGCAGTGTTGGCACTGACCTTAATGCAATACCTATTGCAGCAATCCAAAGGATAGAAGTCTTAAGAGATGGAGCAGCTGCTCAATATGGT
Organism: Marinoscillum sp.; assembly: GCA_047633875.1. Taxonomy (GTDB): domain Bacteria; phylum Bacteroidota; class Bacteroidia; order Cytophagales; family Cyclobacteriaceae; genus Marinoscillum. The sequence goes on from JBLIFO010000102.1 coordinate 9,199, forward strand.
TCTGACGCTATTGCAGGTGTCATCAATATCGTGCTTAAGGATCAAGTAAACCAACTTGACATCAACGCAACCACTGGTGCCTATATCTCTGAAAATTCTGAAGGCAATATGGACGGTGAGCAAGTACAGCTGAATATGAATTATGGCTTACCAATAGGTAAGGAAGGATATATCAACCTTACTGGAAACTTTGATAATAGAGGATACACCAACCGAATGAAAGAATGGGAAGGAACTATTTTTTCCGGATACAATAATCCAAATTATACCGGTGCTCCTGGTGATGATATTACAGATTCTGAGCTTACTCGACGTGGACTCACAAGAAGTGACTTCAATATGAGAGTTGGCCAATCTGCTGTAGAAAATGCTGGCCTATTTCTTAATAGTGTAGTTCCTCTCTCCTCTGATGCAGAGTTCTACGCATTTGGAGGTATAAACGTGCGTAATGGTGATGCAGCTGGTTTCTATAGATTACCTAATCAAAACAGGACTGTAACAGATGTCTATTCGAACGGATTTCTTCCAGAAATACATTCAAACATCTCAGATAAATCAATTGCAGCTGGGATTAGAGGATCGGTGAATGATTGGAATATAGATTTCAGTAACACCTTTGGAACCAACAGCTTCAACTATAATATTCAGAATACATTGAATGCTTCCCTAGAAGCATCTTCTCCTACGAGCTTTGATGCGGGGGGATTTGCCTTCAAACAAAACACCACTAACATAGACATCAATAGATATTGGGATAATGTTTTCGAAGGTTTCAACCTTGCCTTCGGATCTGAGTATAGAGTGGAAAACTATTCGATTGCAGCTGGTGAAGAAGGTTCTTATAAAAACTATGGTTTGGGATCTTATGTCGTGAGTAATACTGGAGACTCTACCTTGATTGTAGATGGCGCAGGACCAACCAACACTGTGTTTGACCCGCTTGGAAGACCTAGACCAGGTGGATCGCAAGTATTTCCGGGATTTAGTCCTGCCAATGAAGTGAATGCATTTCGCGCAAACGTAGCTGCTTATGTAGATGTAGAAGC
>JBLIFO010000103.1:0-10220 GCA_047633875.1 Marinoscillum sp.
TTTCTGGATTTACGATGTGGTCTTTATTGATAGCGGCAAGATCTCTTCTACGGGCGCGAACATCTTTGCCACGTTCAAGCACTATGGGTTTGAAGCCTAGTTCAATGGCTCTTAGTGCCGCGAACATGCCAGCCGGACCTGCGCCAACTATGATGACTGGAGGGCAGCTTCGCACATCCCAATCTTTTGGCTGATACTCGACAAATTCCACTTCTATGGGAGCGGAATCAGCCACTATACACAGATTCACCTTGATCTGTCGCTGACGTGCATCTACTGAACGTCGAGCTATTTGGAAATGCTCTTCTTTGGAAATGAGACCTTTTGAGACGAGATGTGATGCCAAATTGGTTTCATCAAAGCCTACTTCAGGAGCTACTACAAGGTCAAATTCGCGCATCAGATTTGCTTGAGTGTAGGGTTCTTTTGATAATCATCCGACTATAACGAAATGGGTAAAAAAATTTCCTCACAAGATAATCAAAGGGCCTATTTCACTTAGGGTGAAATAAGCCTTCTTTTGTTTTCAGACAGGAAGGATTGAAAGCGCTTAGCGTTTTAAAATTTCTCATTCTCCACTTTCAATTTTCCATTTCAAAAAAGATAAACCGAAAACTGAGTACCGAATGCTATCCACTATATCTCAGGAAACTTAAGTTTTATACCCCCTCAGCTTCTACTTCCGTTACCTCAGGAATCATACGCTTTAGCAAGTTTTCAATACCTGCTTTTAGCGTAACTGTAGAAGAAGGACAACCGCTACATGAACCTTGAAGTAGCACTTTTACTTTGCCGTCTGTGAAAGAACTGAAGGAAATTGCGCCACCGTCCATTTCTACGGCTGGTCGGATATATTCATCCAAAATGCCTTTGATACGAGCTTCAATATCAGTGTCTGTGTCCAACACTTTATGATCTTCTTCTACTTCTTTTTCCGTGAGGATCTGCTTGCCTGCTTCAAGGAAGCTCTTGATATAATGCTGGATGGTTCCTTTTACTTCGTGCCATTCGGTAGCTTCATCTTTGGTCACGGTCACGAAGTTGCTCATGTAAAAAACACGTTTTACATACGGGAAAGCGAATAATTCAGCCGCAAGTGGAGCTTCAGCCGCACTTTCTTTATCTGGATAATCTCTGCTCACGCCATCCGGTAAAAGGAGAAAATTCACCACAAACTTCAGTGAATTCGGATTTGGGTTTGCTTCGGTATAGATAGTGATCGCGTGTTTTTCAGCTGCTTCCATATTGGTGTTTGGTAATTTGTATTACTGTAAATGCAAAAGTGGGCTAATAGTTCATCAAACTATGGAAAATTTCAATCTTCCTTCAAATTCAATTCCCCCTCACTACTTGCAATCAAGGTTGCTACCGTAGCATCTCCAGTGATATTGGCAACTGTACGTGTCATGTCCAATATCCTATCCACAGGAAATATGATGGCGACCCATGCTGGGTTAAGGCCTACAGTTTGTAAGATGATTATCAGCATCACCAAACTAGCGCCCGGAACTGCCGCAGTACCTATAGAACCCATAGTTGCTGTAAGGACGATCACCAATTGCTGCGAAAGTGTAAGTTCCACATAGTGGAGCTGCGCTAAAAATACCGCAGCTACGGCAAGGTAGAGGCTAGTACCATCCATGTTGACTGTAGCTCCAATTGGAAGAACAAAGCTTGACACCTTTTTAGATACACCCATACCTTCTTCTACACATTCCATAGTCACAGGTAAAGTAGCAGCACTTGAGCTTGTGGAGAAAGCGAGAAATTGAGCTGGACTCATGATCCTGAAAAATTTCTTATAGGTGAGTTTCTTGATAAAAGTTCTGGCGACAAATGGATAAAAGCCGAACAACATAATGCTCAATCCAACGAATACCGTTATGGTGTAAGAGCCGAGGCTTTTAAATATTTCGAAAACCTCTGACGGACTATTGGCCATCTTGGCAACAACTCCGGCTAATAATGCAAATACGAAAAATGGTGCTCCTTTCATGATGGTATCAACCATTCTGAGAAATACCTCATTAATAGAATCTATGAAATTTTTGACTGGGCTGCCCTGTGCTGAGGGAACTACAGCCAGTGTGATCCCGAAAAAGATTGCAAAGAAGATGACCTGAAGCATGAGCTTATTGTCCGAAATAGAGAGGATGATATTTTCAGGCACCATGTCTATCACAAACTGAAGTGGTGGTGTTTCTTTTTGCTTTTGAGCCTGCGCGACTTTTTCTTGCACATTCCCCTCCTGATAATTATACTCCCCAGTCATCATCATTTGCTGAGCCAGTTCTTTGTATTGCTCATCAGCCAGTAGATTTTTACCATCTTTGATCTCTACATCGGGTGTGTTTTCCACCCAAAGTTCATAAGAGATTCTGTTCTTAATTCGTTGGGCTTCATCAATATGGCTACCCGGGTCTACGAAATTCACAATAAGCAGACCTATGGTAATTGCTGTTACAGTGGAGAAGAGATACATGGCAAGTGTCTTGATGCCCATTCTTCCAAGACTGGAAGTATCTGTAAGGCCTGAAACGCCGGAAATGATCGAAAACATCACCAAAGGCACCGCAATGAACTTCAGCAAGCGTATGAAAATCTGACCGAATGGATCAATCCAATTGATGGTGAATTGGTTCCAGCCCAAGGCACTAGAGATGAACGCCCAAATAATACCAAGAATTAGACCTATGATAATCTTGACGTGGAGAGGAAGGTTTTTCATAAATTATTCGCTTCTTATTGCTGATAGACTTGGCAGTATTGGGATTGTCCCGAAGCAATTTAATTAAAAAACCGACTTCAAAATTTCAACCTCGGAATTGAGCTATAGCACTCAGAAAATAGTCTTAAAGCTTATTGGTTCTCGCGATCAACAAGAAGTCTGCAATCACTAAAGCTGCCATAGCATCTACGATAGGTACCGCTCTTGGAACGACACAAGGATCGTGGCGACCTTTGCCTGATACGGTTGCTTCATTGCCATGAATGTCGATACTTGCTTGGTCTTGCATGATGGTGGCCACAGGTTTGAAAGCTACATTGAAGTAGATATCTTGGCCATTACTGATGCCGCCTTGGATGCCTCCTGAGTGGTTGGTTCTAGTTTTCACCACACCATTCTCTGTGTAGAATTCATCGTTGTGTTCTGAGCCTTTCATCTTGATGCCCTCAAATCCACTTCCGTATTCAAAACCTTTCACCGCATTTATAGACAGCATCGCTTTGCCAAGCTCTGCATGGAGTTTATCAAAGACAGGCTCACCTAATCCAACTGGCACTCCCTTGATCACTCCTGTCACCACGCCACCTACGGTATCGCGAGACTTACGGATATCATCGATGTAGTCAAACATTTGTTGGGCCATCTCAGGATCAGGGCATCTGACATCATTGGTTTCGGTCAGATTCAAATCAACTTCTAGGTAAGATTTTTCTAGTTTAAGGTTTCCCACTTGAGAAACATAAGCTTGTGAAGTGATACCAAACTCCTTGAGCATGAGTTTTGCAACAGCACCAGCAGCTACTCTTGCAGCTGTCTCACGTGCAGAGCTACGCCCGCCACCACGATAGTCGCGTACCCCATATTTTTCCTGATAGGTAAAGTCAGCATGTGATGGTCTGTATTTCTCCGCTATGTGACTATAATCATTACTTTTTTGGTCTTTATTTCTGATTAAAAGTCCAATGGGTGTACCAGTGCTGACACCTTCAAATACTCCAGAAAGTATTTCTACTTCATCTTCTTCTTTTCGCTGAGTGGTAATTCGGGATTGCCCAGGTTTTCTTCGTGCCAATTCTGACTGAATAAAATCCATATCAATTGGAATACCAGCTGGGCAACCATCTATGGTTACCCCGATAGCTACGCCATGAGATTCACCGAATGTGGTGATACTAAATACCTTCCCAAAATTATTTCCCATGCGCTTATTTTCGAACGAAGATGAAGACTGTAAGGGCGAACATCGCCACTATGAATAAGTTGGCAAAGATTCGCATCCATGAACTACCGTCCAAGTCAAGCAGTGTATTTTCTCGGAATTCGATCCCGTCATAGAACGATCCCATGTCACTAGACATGATATATTCGTTTTTACGACTGTCCCCCGATACGTTGATTATTTGTTTTGAACGAAGCGTATCATATTGTTTTTTGTCTGGATTGAAAAAGACCCAATTGAAATAGTCACCAAGCTGGTACTGACCGGGCTCATTCGGTATGGCGTAGTAGCTGAAACTTTTTGTGCCCCGCACTACTCCGGCAGCCCGACTAATATCCTGCTTCACATTGGGTGCATAAAAGTCAAAAACATCGTTTTCTGCTTGTTTAGGAGCCTCAATCGAACTAATATTTCCTTCTCCTAATATGTTAAAAGCGTAGCTAAAGCTTTCTCCCGTTTTCACATCGAGGGTACTTATTTTTTCGGCAAGGCGATAGCTCCCAACAGCCACTTGATCTTTGAGAGGGTGAGGAGGTAGGTCGAGAACTTTGATTTCTTTAGTCTTGGAATAGAATGTTTCAAAATCCTCTTTTCGGTTACGACCGAAAAAGGAAGGGTTCTTCGCTACTTGGTATTTGATGAGCTTTAATCCAACTGAAGGAAACTTAATGTCTTGGACATTGAGAGGATAATAAGTGGCCTGATAGACTCTATACAAAGTATATCCTTTGCCATTGAGCTTTACTGGCTCACCGTTGATGTTATCTATATTGAAGTTTTCTTCCCAACAAGTAGCTGGTTTGATTTCCTTTACAATATCAGCAATTTGTTTTCCTAGATCATAAAAGCGCATATCGGCCCTGTTGGACTCTGCTACATAGAACGCGATAGTAGTGGTGAAGCCTTCACCAACATACACCTCTTTTTTATCAGTGGTAAGTGCTAGAAATGCTTCGGCATCTACATCTATAAATTCTGTTGGCTGTTGATTCTTATTTCTGAAAGGATCAAGTGCGTCAAAAGGATCATTTGATTGTCTTCTCTGCTGCTGTGCCACGGGACCTACGTTTACTTCAAAAGGAGCTAGGGATACTTTCTCACCATTGATCATCATGGCGAACCCTTCAATTCTGAATTTCCCTTCGCGAGTAGGCTGATAGCTCTGAATGATACTTTGGGAGGATGTCATTCTTCCATTGACAAAGCTCGTCGAGCTAGAAGACGAGGTACCTCGCTTTACAAAACCCTCCAAATCTGGAAATGGAGAATATTCTTTCAACCGCTCGTTTTCTACTTTAAGCGTCACAGTGAAATACTGGTTTACTGCAATGTTAGTCGAGCCAATTTCTATCGATTTTTCCTGAGCAAAAGCAGGAATCGAAAAAATTATTATCAACATACAACTCAGCCAGAGTTCTCTCGTATTTATCATAAGTTTATATGAAAACGATTGCAATTTTTAGTGATGAATGAAGCTTCAAAGCTATTAATTGTTTAACTTTTAGTTCACGACTTTTTCAAATGAAAACGTCAACTTGGCAGTCTTAGTTAAACCTTTAACAATTTTTTGCAATGTTAGACTACTTTAAAACTATCCTATCCAAAGTAAGCTTTGATCAGTGGCTTTTTGAAAAAGAGCTTAGAAAGGCTATTAAAGCGTTAGTTAAGTCGGAACTGGTGGCATTAAGAAAATGGTGTTATGCCGAATATGGCCAGATCTATGAAGCGATCCTAGACAAGTGTTTTCCGAAGACCTTGGCCTAAAAATTCAAGCCCCGAAAGGGGCTTTTTTATTTTACAACCAATACCAGAGAATCAGCTTTCACGCGCAGTTTTAACCACTTCTCTATTTTCACTTGCTCGTTAGACTTCAACTTTGGTTTAAATTGAGCGATGGCGAACGTCACAGTATCGGAAGATTGATTGGGCATGTCACCAATAGATAAATTAACAAGATTTTCATATTGGATTTTCAGCTCGTCTGAGATGTCCTTTATTGGGTAGTTTCTCTTTTGGACCTTTACCAATTCATTTTCCAATAAGGCAATACGAGCTTCTTTTGATTTTATGGTTTCTTCACTTTTGTTATAGAGATTTTCGAGGATATCACCTTTGAGCGTTTGTCCCATTTTTTCAAACTCAAGCATAACTTGTTCGCTCTTGTCGTCTTCGTAGCCTTGACGAATGTTTAGCTCGGCACCTTCAAGTTTGTAATTTTTCAGCTTGTTGCGAAGTTCGATTATCTGATTTTCATCAAGAATTTTACCATAAAGTGTGATATCTATCACTTCCTTATCATCTACGAGATGGTAGCTATTGCTAATCACCTGAGTTTGGTTAAAGACAAATTCGGTGGCAATATAATTGCGAGCGTTTTGGTTGAAGAGGGTGCGCTTTACCACATTATATGCCAGATAAATACTTGGTATCACCGTGATGAATACGAATATAGCGATATATGATTTCACCCGCTTTTCGGTAGCAGCATCTTCAAACTGTCGTTTTGGGTACTTCAAGGCCCTTACCATTATGAAAGTAGCTACGCTGATGAATACCGTATTGATAAAAAACAAATAGAACGCTCCAATGAAATAGTACCAGTTGCCATTGGCCAATCCATATCCCGCTGTACAAAGAGGAGGCATAAGCGCTGTTGCAATAGCCACACCAGGGATGGCATTGGTTTTTTCCTTTCTTGATCCTGCTACAATTCCCGCCAATCCACCAAAGAACGCAATCAATACGTCCCACAAGGTAGGAGTGGTACGAGCCAAAAGCTCCGATTGCGCTTCATGGAGTGGTGTTACAAGAAAATATAGCGCTGATGTCACCACACTCGCCACTACTGCTACAGCCAGGTTGCGCATGGCTTTTTTTATCAGATCTAGATCATTGATACCCGCACCCAGACCGATACCGATAATCGGACCCATAAGGGGTGATATAAGCATGGCACCAATGATGACGGCCGTAGAGTTGACATTGAGGCCAATGGATGCAATGAGTATTGCAAAGATTAGAATCCAGAGATTTGCCCCTTTGAATTCTACGCCTTTTTTGATATCGCTTATAGTAATACTCTCACGTTCCTTATCCTGATGCAAATTGAAACGTGCATTTATAAAGTCCCTGAAAACGACAATTAACCTACCTTCTACACTTGGTCTTTTCATAGAGATTTGCGTATTCAACTATTCAAAATTGCCTACAATATATGCGATTTAGATTGTAAATAGCCTTGACATGTTTGTTTCTCAGGACTCGGATTTTCACTTAAGAATGTAGCTAAATGATTAAATACTTTTTTTCGAACTGATTGCCAGTTTTGCTGAATTCTTTGCGTTTTCGATAAGTGTCAGATCCTTTGTTTTTTTATAGATCAGCCTGAAAACATCTTTGATAGAGAGATTTTCACCTTCTTTGGTCAGTATCATCTCATCTTCGGCTTTTATAATTCCTGGTGTCAATACACGTACATAGACACCCGAATGCTCCTGAGCTATATATTCTTTAAGAATTTTTTGGGTGCCAAATCTTATTCCTAATTTAAAACAAGGCTGCCTAGGTTCACTTACCTCTACTACGGCTTCTCCTATCCGATATTGTGCACCTATCATCATTTTAGACTCATCCAAACCTGACACGGTAATGTTCTCCCCAAACATACCCCAGTCCCAATCAAGCTTAGAATACTTAGCTTTCCAGAAATCATAGACATCAGCAGAAAACAAATAACATGCTTTGTCTGCCCCACCGTGATATTTCCGATCCACTACCTGATCTGTCTCTACGTCATGGAATCCCAAGTTAATTTTATCTACGGGGTATTTGAAGATGCCTGTTTCTACAGATTTTAGTCGCCACTGGATTTTTCGTCTTTCACCAATATTTACTGAGACTACTTTCATCTTTTAGAGTAATTCGTTAGCAAGGTTAGCTAGATCGGATCTTTCACCTTTTTCCAAAGTGATATGTGCATACATCGGATGCCCCTGAATACGATCTATGAGGTAAGACAGTCCGTTGGATTGTGAATCAAGATATGGCGTGTCTATTTGATATATATCTCCAGTGAAAACGATTTTGGTATTTTCACCAGCTCTTGTGATGATGGTTTTTATTTCATGAGGCGTAAGGTTCTGCGCCTCATCTACGATGAAAAAGATATTGGATAAACTCCTTCCTCTTATATAAGCCAGAGGTGTGATATTGAGCTTCTCTTGATTCACCATTTCGGTGATGTTTTTAAACTCCTTGTCGCTTTCCTTGAATTGATTTTGGATAAACTTCAGATTGTCCCAAAGCGGCTCCATGTATGGGTTGAGCTTGGATTTTATATCACCCGGCAGATAGCCAATGTCTTTGTTGCTGAGTGGCACTATAGGTCTCGCCAAATAGATCTGCTTATAGGCTCTTCTCTGCTCTAAAGCGGATGCCAACGCCAACAATGTCTTACCTGTTCCAGCTACTCCATTGATGCTGATAAGCTTTATATTTGGGTTGAGCATGGCGTGAATTGCAAAACTCTGTTCCGCATTTCGTGGCTTGATGCCATAAACTGACATTTTATCCACCTTCTCAATGGTGTTCTCAATAGGATTGAGATAGGAGAGGACAGAGTTCTTTTCACTCTTCAGGATAAAGTAGCTATTGGCAATGCCTTTCTTTTTTTGAAGAATCTCTTTCTTGTCTACAAAGCCGCGCTTGAATATGTGATCGATACTTTCGGATGTTACATTTTCTATTTCGTACTTTCCGGTATGTAGCGTGCTTACATTTTTGATCTTACCTGTTTCGTAATCTTCCGCTTGCAGGTCCAGTGACTTTGCTTTCAGCCGGAGATTGATGTCTTTGCTGACGAGGATTACTTGTCGTTTGGATTCACTTTTCTTTAATGCAAGTGCCGCATTGAGAATACTGTGATCATTCTTTCGCTCACCGAACACCTCATGTGCATCAACTGATGCATTCATATCCATAAGGACTTTGAATTTCCCTTTGGTCTTCCCATTGAGGGGGTTCCAATTTTGAAGCATTAGCCCTGCAGCCAATTTATCTAATAGTCTTGTGAACTCGCGTGCTTCGAAATTTTTAGTGTCATTGCCTTTTTTGAAGGTGTCCAATTCTTCAAGGACGGTAATGGGTATCCCTACATCGTGCTCCGCAAAGTTGAGAATGGAGTCATGAGCATATAGAATAACTGAAGTATCAAGAACGAAGATTTTCTTTTCTTTGGAAGTGGTCTTAACCATTTAGAATTCCTTTAGTGTGAAAAAAATGGGGCTCTTAGTAAGATTAAAAATTTGCCAACAATTTGCCACGATTCGCAAGGAAATCTTAGAAAATTTATTCGACTGGTCTGTACCAATCGGTCGACTCTCGTGGAATTAACTTCAAAGTGTTGGCCATTACCATTTTCACAAGGATGTCTGAAGCTTCTTTATACTCAAGGCCTGTGAGTTCGCGAAAGGTTGGAAGCGTGATGTGTGGATTTTCAGTGAGGTAATTGAACAGTATTTTTTCATTGTTACCATACTTGAAATGAGTGTCGTGGGGACGAGAATTGAACTTCAATATTTTTCTCATCTCTGGGCTAGCCTGAATGGTCTTGTCTTCCACCCTGACGAATGCCTTGCCATAGCGGTGTTGTTTTTTTTCAAAGGCGAAATATGGTTTCGACGATCCGGGATGAATGAAATAATGTAGAAGCGTTCGTTTTTCAGTGATTTTGAATCGATTAGAATCAAAAGTCACAGCTGGTCTAGATAACTCCTCGATTGCCTTACGCATCACGAAATCATCATCTTCTGCATATTTGGAACCCAAGATATTGCGGTCATCATCCACACCTATGAAGAGGTGCCCGCCATGTGTATTGGCGAAAGCTACCACTTCACGAATGACCTTTTCAGGGTGATTGAGTTTGAGTTTGAATTCTACACTCCTACTCTCCCCATCTTTGATGAGTCGTTTGGCCTCTTGGAGATCCATTTTGGATGAAATTAATACGCTTCTTCCGAGCTATCATCAGGCATGGACAGCATGCTGCTAAGTAAGTCTTTGAACTGCATCCCACGTTCTATATTGTGTTTGCTCAGGGCGCTGTATTCAGCAAGACCATGAAGCGCAAATTCCATTAGAAAAATGATAAATTCTTTAGGCTGCTTCCCATGATGATCTTTGACAAGCTTCTCTAAACCGGGAATCTGAAAAAGTTCTTTCTCATATTCTTCAGCTTTATAGTCATGCAATATGTCCACCATGTTGCCCTCA
>JBLIFO010000104.1:0-10104 GCA_047633875.1 Marinoscillum sp.
CAAAATCAGCTTGCCTAGTCTGGAAAGTGATCTTGGCCTGTATGGTATCGATCACAGCTACTTCACCAAAGGTATAATCCAGCTTAACCCTCCGGAAGATCTCCTCGGCTATATCCTTACTCTGCCAAACCAGCTCGTACTTGGTGTAAGCATGAAACCAAGCCCAGTACGCTTTATTGATGTTGAGAAGCATTTTATTAGCTATTTTGACCCTTTCGGCTTCAGCCAAATTACCATATAGTTTGGCTTGCTTCACCATTGCTCGGCGTTCGTCTATAAAAAGCCCTTTACCGATAGGTAGGCTTACACCAGTGGATACTTGCCAGTAGTCGGTTGTTGGCCCTACGTAGCTTTCAGGGCTAAGATATTCGCCCTCATTGCGATAGACTTCTATTTTGGGATCTAGTGGAAACCATAGTGGAACTTTCAAGACATTGTAAAACTTGTCATAATACGTTTTGTCTTTGAACTGCTTTGCATCGTAAGATGACTGGAGCTTGGGGTCAAAGGAGCCTCTTGCCTGTAGTAACTGAGCATCGGCTAGCTGGTTTTGGAGGTCGGCCTGCTTCAGTATAGGATGGTACATCTTGGCCATCTCCACCAAATCTGCCAGATAGAGATAGGATGTATCTTCTTGTGCCGAGCCAAGCAGTGGGATAAATAAGCCAAGTACGATGACTAGTTTTCTCATTTCTTCTCGATCGTAGGGATTACGTGACCATCGTCATAGATACTAGGCGGGAATCCGTTTAACTGTCTCCAAAGCTCAAACCAGATAGGTACGTCGTTGAGCATCACCCAGCCTTTGATACCTGAGCCCATCCGTAGTTGCTCTGGCCATGGTTCGGAGGGATCGGGAGTTACTAAAATCCTAAAGGAACCTGGCTTACTTTCCACACGGTCAATCACTTTTACTAAACCACCAAACGTACCAACTGACACGTTGGGCCACCCTGAAAACTGTAGCGCCGGCCATCCATCGAATTCTATTCGTACTGGTCTCCCGACAGAAATAAAAGGTAAATCCATCGCCTTAATGAACATTTCTGCGGCAAGATCATCGGTTTCGGGCATGATGCTGGCAACTGCTTCACCTTCTTTAATGGTTTCGCCAATACCAGCCTTGAGCGCTCGGACTACATAGCCAGACTGAGGAGCAATGACTTGGTACTGTTCAGTTCTGATCTCAAGGTTGGCATACTCATTTTGCATTTTAGCGAGTGAACCCTCGGTATCGTACAGGTCTGCCATTGTGGCACTTAAGTCGGATTGGGCTTTGCTTATCTTATCTAGATACTCGGCTTCTGTACCAGCTATGTCCACTCTTGCATTGATGAGCTCTGCTTTAGATTGAAGCCACTTATTTTCAGCTTCTATTATTTTGGCTTGTCCTTCTTGAAATTTGGACTCTATATCTTGAAATTTCGTAAGAGGGATATTGCCAGCTTCGTAGCGTGTTCTGTTTCGATCAAAGACACTCTCCGCGTTATCAAAAGCAATTTTTATAGATTCGTAGTATGCACTATCGCTTTGGAGCTTTAGGTGAGCTTGTTTCAGTTTATTACGAACTTGCTGTAGTTTGATTACTCGGGCATCTCTCAGCGCAACTATTTGTCGCTTCAACGCATCGCGTTTTTCTGATTTTGCAGTTATTCCCGACTCTTTTGCGCTCAGTTGTTCACGGGTTCTCTCTAGTAGGTTTGGGTCAAAGTATTTATCCTTTACTTCCGACAGGAGTAATATGGTGTCTCCCTTACCTACATATTGACCTTCTGCAATTTTCCAATTGACTATCCTTCCGGGAATAGCACTTTCGATAGTCTGAGGTCGGTTTTTTGGATTGAGAGCGGTCAGCGTACCTGTACCTCTTAGGTTTTGCTGCCAAGGCAAAAAGAGTGAAGCGATCGATACACCAACGATGACGACAAGCACCTTAGCCAGCAATCTCCCCATTCCAGGGGTCTTAAGCGTTCTGAGTGAATAAAGCTGCGACTCGTCTACTTTTTCTCCAGTTGTTGAATCCGAAATGTTCAGCATATCAATAAATATTTTTAACGATTTGCTCGTTTTTTATAATGTTTTCGAAAGTATCATCCGCGATCACATTTCCATCTTCTAAATATATGATACGGTTCACAGCGGTCATAACTTGTGGATCATTTGAAACAACGATGAGTGTCCAGTGATTATCGGGGTTGGTAAGCATTTGGATCAATTTGAGTCGCTCGTATTTTGGAAAATCTCCGAAAAAATCATTGAGAATTAGTAGTTCAGGACGCTTAGCCAAACATCTTGCAAGAATTAACTTATTAATAAAAGAACTACTGTAACCTTTGCCGGCACTCATCATAGGTGTGTCAAATCCGTGCTCAAGTTTGTATATTTCGTCTAGTAATCCCACCTTTTCTAAAGAATCGATAGCCACCTCTATATCCGCAAATGGTTTGCCGAGAAGGATATTTTCCAAAATTGTGCCCTCGAAGATGTCATCTCTTGATACGTTTTTCCCAATTCGATCTCTTAAAAATGTTCGATCAAGATCTTTGAGGTTATACCGATTGAAGGTGATGATTCCCTCATACTCAGTGTGAATACCGGCCAATACGTTCGTTAAGGTAGTCTTTCCTGAGCTACCATCACCAGCTATACACACTGTTTCTCCAGCTTTGATAGATAGACTAATTCCTTGAATCGAGGGTTTTTTGTTACCAGGGTATTTGTAGCTTAGATTTTTCACAGATACAGAGAGGCCATCTTTCTTTAGTTGTGCAATCGGAATATCAATTCCTCCCGAAGGCTCTAAAGGTAGGTCGGTAACATGTGCTATTTTATCAACGGCAGTCAGCATATCGTATACTACATCCATGTACATAATTATTTTTTCTACGGATGCCAATATGAGGATGATAATGACTTCAGAAGCTACGAACTGTCCAAGTGTGATTTCTCTATTTACCACGAGTAGCGTCCCAATGATCAAAAGTCCACCTGTGATAATGGCCTTAAACAGTAAAACATAGGCGTACTGGCTAATAAGTACTTTGAAATGAATACTTCTATTCTTTAAGTAATTATTGACGTTGAAATCTGTCTTTGATATCGGCAATTTGGTATTTCCCGAAAGCTTAAACGAGTAAAGTGTCCGTGCCATTTCTTCCAGCCAGTAGACTACTTTGTACTTATACTTCGACTCTATGATGGAAGATTTCAGACCCTTGGGTCCTGTCAGGTAGAAAATCCCGAATAGCGAGGTAATTAATACCAGTCCAAAGAACACAAAGAATGGATGATAAAAGGAAAGCAAAAGCAACCCAAAGAGAATTTGTATGATACCCGTGGAGAGGTCTATCAGTAATTTGGGTAAGCCTTTTTGAATGGTTAATACGTCGAAGAACCTGTTCATAAGTTCTGGCATATGGAGGTTCAGCACAGACTCCATCTGAATCCTAGGTACTCGAAAAGCAAATTCGAAGGCCGCCTTTGTAAAGACCCTTCTTTGCAAATACTCGACGATGGTAATTTGGAAGACTTGTAAAATCCCCGTGCCAATTACCCCAATAATCACAAAGGCGATGAGAACATACACCGAGCTAAACACCACTCCACCACTGATCAGCTCTATGGCGGCTTGGATTCCCAGTGGCAAACTCAAACTTAACAGACCAACGAGTCCTGCATATATATAAACGTACAGAACGTCTTTTTTCTCAGCAGCTAAGAGTCTAAAAAGTCTCTTGACTGGCGAGATATGTTTAGACTCTCCTGTATTCGTATTGGTTTCACTTACTATGCCCTGATAGTCAAATACAGAAAGGAAAATGACCTCCAGCTTATCTGTACATGCTAGATCAAGCGAATTGAGGTCATTTGTTTTGAATTTTTCAATACCTGTTGCTCTCATTTTAGACACATGATAGATATTGCGCTTTCGCTCTACGATCACTGGAGCAAGCTCATCATCTTTGGCAAACACGATGATAGGTGCGGTAAAGTCTTTAATTAGTTCGAAAAAAGAATCTTTAGGCAGGTGCTTTTCCAGCATGATCATACCAGCATCGTTCGACGACTCCACCAAATCCCTAATAAACTCAAATATCTCCTCGTTTTCGTAAGATCTGTCGGTAGCATCAATGGCACTCAAAACTTCACTCGAAAGCTCTATTTTGAGCAAATCTGCGCATTCATGAATCGTATCTTTTATCTGTCGGTTGGTCATGGCTGTATAGTCTTAAACACAAGAGATATTAAATATTGATAATTGGATTTATAAGGATCTTCGCCTTCAGATATTTCTGTTAGGGCGGGGAGGTGCTGAGCAAAAAATAGCTGTTGGCTTGCAGCCTCCAATACTGTACTCACTAATGCGTGAGGGTAAGGATAATCAGGGTTTATTTCGATTATGGTGGAAGCTATCTCATGGCAGAGTTTTTTATAACCCCTAAAAAGACCCTCTTCATTATCGGCATCCACCTGCTTGGTAAGATAGGTTTTGTCAGATTCGGCTATCACGATTCCACCCAGAGCTATCTCATCTATATCGGGGAAAGTATCATCTTGCACAGGTTCCGAGCAAATAATTTTTATTATTTCATCCAATCTTTTTGTCGGATCAGAGATGTGGTGAGTATTATATTCGATTTTGTAGTCTAGCCAAGCCCAATACCACGTAATTAGATAGACCAAAAGCCTATGCTTATTCTCAAAATATCTGTAGATCGATGCTTCAGTGGACTCTATCCTTTTGGATAGCTTTCTGAAAGTAAACGCTTCAAATCCAAGGGTATCAATCATCAGTATACTCTCACGGATTATCTTCTTACCAAGTTCTGTAGTCTGAGGATCTTTTAAAGATGTATTTTGCCCTAACTGCAATTGTAGAATTGCCATACTCTTGTTGGTGTAACTGTCAAAGAAGATAGTAATACTATCAACGTGCAAAGTTACGCAATCCTTAACTTATCAATTTGTTTTATCTTATCGATGCTCTAAAAAAGCAGACTTGCTTAACCTTTAAAACTGTTCTTTCAAATTGTTTTTTCGACCGATTATGAACACCTTCCTGTTCCATTCTGTACACACCTAAATGTATGGACTAAAACAAGATGCACGTAACTATCTAAAAAACAGCACTATACATTCATTGGCATCCTAATTGGAATTGGGGCTGAAGACTAGACAAATTTTATGGATCGAAAGATTGAAAAGAAAAAGTGGACAGTAAAAAAGCTGCTCACGTGGGGACTATCTGGAGCCTTCGTTATTTTCGTTTTATACAGTTTCATTTTTGCTGATGGCGGGTCTCGCTTGAATGTTGAACGTGAGAAAGTCAATGTGGCGACAGTGGTAGAAGGGGAGTTTCGGGAGTTTATACCTGTAGATGGATCAGTGATGCCTATCAAGACTATTCGCCTTGATGCGATAGAAGGAGGTGTCGTTGAAAAGAAATACTTTGAAGGTGGAATCCTTGTAGACGCGGGGGATACCATACTGAAACTGTCGAATAATGATCTGCTACAAAATTTTGTTCGTGAAGAGACACAGGCATTCATTCTGATGAATAGTCTTGAAAACACGAAGTTGAGTTTGAAGCGAAACCAGTTCGAGCTAAAGCGCAATGCGATCGAAATGGACTATCAGATAGATGCAGCAAAGGATGCTTTTATGCGAGGAAAGGAATTGTATGCTGAAAAAATCATTTCTGAGCAGGAGTTTCTACAATTGAAAAGAGAATTTGATCGCCTCCAGGATGCCAAAGTCATCCAAATTGAATCTTCGAGATTTGATTCGCTCAATGCTCGCCTTCAAATAGCTCAAGCGGAAAGTACTTTGAAGCGTACTCGAGACAATCTAGAGATGATTAAGAAAAATCTGGACAATCTCTATTTCCGAGCCCCAATTTCTGGAAGTTTGAGCACTGTGAATGCCGAAGTTGGAGAGTCAATCAGACCAGGACAAAACATTGGACAGATCGATGATATGAATGGTTTTAAAGTGAGAGCATCGATAGATGAGCATTACATCGCTCGAATATATCAAGGACTTGCAGGGACTTTTGACTTTGCGGGATCTTCCTATCAGCTTTCAATTTCAAAAGTCTACCCGGAGGTAGCCAATGGTTTATTTGCGGTGGATATGGTTTTCACCGATGAGATTCCAAGTGGAATAAGAAGGGGACAAACATTGCAAATCAGATTGCAATTGAGTGAAAACATTACCGCAGTGCAGATTCCGAGAGGAAGCTTCTATCAAACGACTGGAGGCAACTGGATTTTCATCCTAACTGCTGATGAATCAGAAGCAGTGAGAAGACAAATTAGGCTTGGAAGACAAAATCCAAGATTCTATGAAGTCATAGAAGGCTTGCAACCTGGAGAAAAAGTAATCATCTCTTCTTACGAAGGGTATGACGACAAAGACAAATTAGTTTTTAAATAAAAAACCATGACTTAACGAAAAATAATCTAATAATGGAAAATTCAGCAGCACTCATCAAAACCGTAGGACTCAAGAAGTTCTATTACACAGACGAAATAGAAACAACAGCATTGGCTGGGGTAAACCTTGAAGTAAAACGTGGCGAATTTGTAGCCATCATGGGCCCGTCAGGTTGTGGAAAATCCACTTTACTTAATATCATTGGTTTGTTGGACAACCCATCTGAAGGTCAGTTTCATTTCACAGATCAGGAAATCTCGACTTACTCTGAGCGCAAGCGTGCAGAGCTTCGCAAGGCTAATATTGGTTTTGTATTCCAAAGCTTCAACCTAATAGATGAGTTGACAGTATTTGAAAACATTGAGTTACCATTGATTTACTTGAAGTATTCTTCCGCTGAGCGCAAAAAACGTGTAGAAGAGGTGATGGAGCAAATGAAGATCATGCACCGTAGAAATCACTTTCCTCAGCAACTTTCTGGTGGTCAGCAGCAGCGTGTTGCCATCTCAAGAGCAGTAGTAGCCAAGCCTAAGTTGATACTTGCCGATGAGCCAACTGGTAATCTTGATTCAGCCAATGGGCAAGAGGTAATGAACCTTTTGACGGAACTCAATGAAAATGGAACTACTGTGATCATGGTGACTCACTCACCTATTGATGCTGAGTATTCTCATCGTGTGATTCACTTGTTCGATGGACAGATCGTCTCTGAAAACATGAATGCGAAAGAAAACGCATTGGTTTAATTAATCGATCAAATTAGTCGAGGAAGCCTTATGGCTTCCTCATTTATATTTTAGAATACCTTTATGAAGAAATTATTCTTTGCTGTAGGCTTGATTTGGAGCATAGGAGCGCAAAGTCAGGAAAGTGTGACCGCACTTACACTGGATGATTGCGTGGAGACTGCCATGAATAACAACATAGGTTTGATGAAAGCCAAAAATGGTGAAGTCATAGCTGAGTCTAATCGCATGCAAGCGATATTCAATTTCTTCCCGTCTGTATCGGCGGGGATTAATTATGATTTCTTCTTCGGTAATTTCTTTGATACCAATGCGGCGCGTCAAGTTTCAGCTACTACTAGTAGCTCAGCACCAAACCTTTCTTCAAGTTTGACTCTGTTCAATGGGTTTTCTAACCAATACCGGTTGAGCCAGAGCAAGCAGAGAATTATTTCAGCTTCAGAAAATACCAAAAGCACAGCGCTTCAGGTAGAGGCTGATATTATGTCTGCTTATCTAAATGTGATTTTGGATAAGGAGAATATTACTATAGCTAGAGAACGAGTTGAATTGCTAAAATCACAACTTGAGCGTGAGGTCAAGCGCGAGTCAGTAGGTGTTGGCAATTTGGAGTCAGTCTATAACTTCCAAGGTCAGTTGGCGAATCAAAAGTTGACACTCAACAACTTGGAAAATAATTTAAAGCGCAATTTATTGACGCTTTTTCAGGCGATGCAATTGGATCCAAACGCTGGTGAATATGAAGTGTTGGGGTATGAAATTCAAGAAGAAGATTTGTTGCTAGAAGCGGCTCCATTCAGCGAGGTTTTGGAATCTTGTATCTCCAATAATCCTACATTGAAGTCAGCGCAGGCAAATTATCTTGCAAGCAAGTACACTTTAAAGTCATCTAAAGCTCAGCGCTTGCCTACTGTTACAGCTTTTGGCCGAATAGGATCAAACTATTCAACAAATGGCGCAAGAAATCCTACAACAGGAGAATTTTTACCCGACGCAACATTATCGGATCAGATGACATTCAATGAATTTGAGTACGTCAATTTTTCTATGAATATTCCTCTATTTACTCGCTTCCAAACGTCAGGTCAAGTGCAAGTCAATAAAGTAGCGATGATCAATGCCGAACTTGATGTCACACTGGCAATGAACAACGTGACAAATTTGGTACAAACAGCATACCTTGATTTGGTTACAGCTCAGAATACCTACGTGAGTGCCAAGGAAAACCTAGAAGTAGCGACTCAAACTTTTGATTTCATGAAGAAAAGATTTGAGACTGGGAATACAGATTTCTTTACCTACATGGAGAGTCTTAATAACAAGAACAGGGCGCAATTAGAGTTAGTAAATTCCAAGTATAGCATTGTTTTCAGACAGAAAATCCTCGAGCTTTATCAAGGCTCATAAAGTCTTTTTATAAATCAGCAACTCATTCTTTTTGATAAAAATATATCGGTTTCCTAGCTGGTAAAAGGCAATGCAGTTAGTCTCTGGGACTGCCGCAATGTCTATGGTTTTGCCAGTGAAGCGATTTAGCTTGAGTATTTCTCCGTCCCTTATAAATTGGATTTCATCTTTGACTATCTGAAAAGAGATTGCACCTAGTTCCTGAGATTGCATTTGATAGTTTCCGAATTGATCATAAAAGTATAGGCCTGACTGTGGGTTGCTTATAATAAGTTGATTCTTATATGCTCTCATATACGAAGCTTCAGCTAGTACCTGATTTTGTGGGTTACTACTGATTAAGCGCCTTGTTTGCAAGTCGTATTTTCTCAATTCGTTATAATCAGTATTAAGTACCCATAGACTGTTGTCCACTCCTGGAGTGCAAAGTGAAACCAAGGAATTGTCAAAATCACGAAGCTCATACTTGACTGGTGTCGTATTGAATCGATCTAAAAATAGGAATTGCTGATTGCTGGAAGTGTAGATGAAGATCTTCAATCGATTCCAAGCTTCGATAGTTGTGATTGGCATATTGCCCATGTCGGAGTAGATCTCAAGTAGATTACCCAAAGAATCATATTTACCGAGTGTGCCCGATTGATCAGCGAGATAAAGGAAGTATTGAGCATCCATCGAGCTTGATACTATTGGAGCTTCTAGTTTGACTGATTTTATAAAAGTCCATTCTTGTGCTTTCCCAAAGCAAGGCAATAAAAGGATTAGCACTATTACTGATATAAGTCTCAAAACTTTTTTAATTCAACTTGTACCGAACTCATTGCCAAATAATGGGAGTCTGTCACCCATTCGCCAAGATTATAGTAGTCACTTTTTGCACTGAGTGGATAGTGGATGGCATGATGTCTATGTCCATAGATGTAAAGATCATGATGCGTTTGTGTCTCGATCTTTCTGCTGTGTTGTATTAGCCACTCTTTTTCTTTCAAAAAGGTAACGTCATCTGGGTTTTCTCTGCTACTGGCTGACCATTTTTTTGCCAATGCAATGCCCAAATCCGGATGAACCCATCTAAAAGCCCATTGTGCCGAGGAGGAGGTAAAGATTCCTTTGAAAAACTTGAATTTCCGATCTCCCGGACCAAGTCCATCTCCATGTCCTATGTAGGCCATCTTGTTGCCAATTTGAAAAGATTCAGGTGCTGTATAGATGTCAATGTCCAATTCGTCCTTTAAGTAATCTTTCATCCACAAATCGTGATTGCCAGTGAAGAAGATCACAGGTATTCCTCGCTCACGGAGTGACAAAATCTTAGCAAAGAAGCGTAAGTAGCCTTTAGGGACTACATGCTTATACTCAAACCAAAAATCAAATATATCCCCAACCAAGATGACTCCAGCTGCATCTTTTTCAATGGCATTCAACCAAGCGATTACTTTTTCCTCCCGTTTTCGAGAACTCTCCAAGTCAGGAACCCCAAGGTGGAAGTCACTTGCTAGGTAGACATTCTGGTCAT
>JBLIFO010000105.1:0-10050 GCA_047633875.1 Marinoscillum sp.
TTTATTTATGGTCTTTGGGTTAATACAGTACCGATTGACTCTTTCAAATCTGGACGGAATCGGTGATCCGCCTGTTTTCGAAACAGGCGAAGAAGTCAGACAGAAGAACAAGTTGGTTGGAGGGTTGAGAATAGCCTTTATAGCAGTAGTAGGATTGCTCTTTATGATATTTGCAGGTATTATTCCGGTAGATGCTGTGACGATTGCAGATACATCGGGAATCATTATACTGTTAGTCGCTTTCGGTTTCTTAGGGTACGTTATTTTCTTCGGAGGAGTCACGAAGGAAGAAAGAAATCAGACTATTGTGATTTCTATAGTTTTTGTGTTTTCTGCGCTCTTCTGGTCAGGATTCGAACAGGCAGGATCTACTTTGAATTTATTTGCTGACCGTTTCACGGATAGAAATATTTTCGGCTTTGAAATGCCTGCAGGGATACTCCAAGCAGTTAACCCAATGTTCCTAATCATCTTTGCACCAGTATTTGGAGCCATGTGGATTTGGTTGGCCAAGAGAAATCTCGAGCCTTCTAGTCCCATCAAGTTTGCTTTTGGCTTGATTCTTCTCGGAATAGGCTTTTTAGTTATGTTCTTCGCTTCTCAAATTGCTGTTTCAGGAGAGCTTGCTGCTCCATCTTGGTTATTGTTGACTTACATGTTTCACACTTTTGGTGAGCTTAGTTTGAGTCCTGTAGGACTAAGTTTGACGACCAAGCTGGCACCTAAAAAGTATTACGGTCAAATGATGGGGATATGGTTTATGTCTGTGTCATTTGGTAACCTGATAGCAGGAAGGATCAGTGGTGATTTGTCTGGTGGCGATAAAGAGGCTTTGAGCCAAATGCCTGATCAGTATATGCTAATTGTTTACACAACAGTTGGTGCTGGTTTAATATTAGCCTTATTCAGTAAGCCGATTAGGAAGTTGATGGGTAATGTGCATTGATATTAAAATAGATGTAATCATTTAATACTCACAAGTGCCAGCTAATAGCTGGTACTTCATGTAGGAGAGGATAGCAGAAGAACCCAGCTTTTGAGAAGATATGCTTTGTGAATTTATGATATCAAGTCTAGGATGAATAGCTAGCGTCTTTATTCTCTCAAAAATTAACACCAAGGGATATTTCCAATCCCTTCAGATCAATTTCCGCATCGTCTATATCGATAGACTTTGTTTCGATTGATGTTGAACCGCCTGAATAGGTTCCCGCAAGTGCTGATTGTGCAGCACCATTTAAATACTCTACCTCTGCGGTTAAGGAAAACTTCCTACTCACTTTAAACTCGAAAGCTAAACCAGCCATCCATCCAAAACCGAGTTTAGAATCTAATTCGAAATCAGAGTTAAGCACTTGCCATCCTTCATAAGCCCTAAATGCACGGTCCATATTTCCTTCATTTATTTGAGGATTGATGTCGAGCCATGCAAAACCGCCAAAGAGCGGCTTGATGTCAATTGATTTTGTGGAAAACTTAACAAAAGCTTGAACCGGCACTAAAATGGCAAAATGATGTGCAATTAATGACTTGTCATATTCGAAGGGGAGACCATTAAGAGTTAGCCCGGGCACACTATAGAGTGTAGCTCCAGTTTCTAAACCTATTTTATTTCCAAGGTTAATTCCTCTGATAGAAAATGGGCTTACCGGTGCGGCAATACTTGAGTTCTGCGGTATGAGATAAGAAAAACTCACTCCTTGTCCAAAGCTGTAGCCAAAAGATAAGGTAAGAGTTAGAACTATAATATGTCTTATCGATAATGCGGTGCTAGTCCTTTTGATAGTCATAAATGTGTATTTTTTTTGAATTGAGTGACTAATCGAATCAATTAACTTAGAGATTTCAAGTTTATTTAATCCAGAAATCTGTTCTTTAAACTTGACCAAATAAAAAACCCTTTCCAATTTTGGAAAGGGTTTTGAAAATATTAACTCAATGGTTGGTTCGATGTGAATTACATCATGCCACCCATTCCGCCCATGCCTCCTTGCATACCGCCTGGCATTCCGCCAGCGTTAGCTTCCTCCGGAGAGTCTACTATCACACATTCAGTAGTCAATAGAAGTGCTGCAATAGAAGCTGCATTCTCTAAGGCAAGTCTTGTTACTTTAGTAGGATCGATGATACCAGCTTTGAACATGTTTACATATTCGCCAGTGGCTGCATTGAAGCCATAGTCATCTTTACCAGCTTTCACCGCATTCACCACTACAGAAGCTTCTCCACCAGCATTGCTGACGATAGTTCTCAATGGAGCTTGGATCGCATTGTATACGATTTTCACACCAGTAGTTTGATCGATGTTGTCCAATTCTAGGCCTTCTATAGCGCTAAGAGCTCTAATCAAAGCAACACCACCACCAGCTACGATACCTTCTTGTACAGCAGCTCTTGTTGCGTGAAGCGCATCATCCACTCTGTCTTTCTTCTCTTTCATTTCTACTTCAGTAGCAGCTCCTATGTAAAGGATAGCTACACCGCCAGAAAGCTTAGCAAGTCTTTCTTGTAGTTTTTCTTTGTCGTAATCAGAAGTAGTATTCTCTATTTGAGATTTAATCTGATTTACACGAGCTACGATATCTTCTTTAGTGCCAGCACCATTAACGATGGTCGTGTTGTCTTTGTCAATCGTGATTTTCTCAGCAGTTCCAAGATAATCAAGGGTAGCATTTTCAAGTTTGTAACCTCTTTCTTCAGAGATCAAAGTTCCACCTGTCAATACTGCGATATCCTCAAGCATTGCTTTTCTTCTATCACCAAATCCTGGAGCTTTTACAGCAGCGATTTTCAGAGATCCTCTGATTTTATTCACTACTAGAGTAGCCAATGCTTCACCTTCTACATCTTCAGCGATGATCAAAAGTGGACGTCCAGTTTGAGCTGTTGCTTCAAGAACTGGAAGTAATTCTTTCATGCTAGAAACCTTCTTGTCATAGATCAAGACATAAGGGTTTTCAAGCACAGCTTCCATCTTCTCTGTGTTGGTCACAAAATATGGAGACAAATAACCACGATCAAACTGCATACCTTCTACAGTTTTCACTTCGGTCTCAGTTCCTTTTGCTTCTTCTACAGTGATTACACCGTCTTTACCAACTTTCTCCATCGCATCAGCGATCATCTTTCCGATCTCAGCATCGTTATTTGCTGATACTGAAGCTACTTGAGAGATTTCCTCTGAAGTACTGATGTTTTTAGATTGCTTCTTAAGGTTTTCAACCACTTTAGCTACCGCCTTGTCAATACCTCTTTTAAGGTCCATTGGGTTAGCACCAGCAGCTACGTTTTTTATACCGTGGCTGAATATTGCTTGGGTAAGTACTGTAGCAGTAGTAGTTCCATCACCTGCGTCATCTGCAGTTTTAGATGCTACTTCTTTTACCAATTGAGCACCCATGTTTTCAATAGGATTTTTCAATTCGATTTCCTTCGCTACTGAAACACCATCTTTAGTAATAGTAGGTGCACCAAATTTTTTGTCGAGGATTACATTTCTACCCTTTGGTCCAAGGGTTACTTTCACTGCATCAGCAAGGATATCAACACCTCTTTTTAGGCTGTCTCTTGCGTCTGTATTGAAATAAATATCTTTAGCCATAATTCTTCTAGATTTTGTCGTTTACAATATTCTTATTGGTGGATTATAGTACTCCGTAAATGTCGCTTTCCTTCATGATGAGGTAGTCAACACCATCTATAGAAAGCTCAGTACCTGAATATTTGCCATAAAGCACTTGATCTCCTACTTTCACATTGATAGGCTCATCTTTCTTACCTGTACCTATCGCTACGATAGATCCTCTCTGAGGCTTCTCTTTAGCAGTGTCAGGAATGATGATACCAGAAGCAGTTTTTTCTTCGGCTGCCGCAGGCTCCACAAGAACCCTATCGGCAAGTGGTTTGAAATTTACTTTTGACATTTTATTTTAGTTTTTATGTTAAGATTTTGAATGAATAATTCGAATTCAGGTGATTGCACTTAATATGCCAAAAGATTGAACGGGGTGTATTTGACATGTTTTGTAGGTAAACACTGACAAAATATCAGATTCCAAAAAAGAGTCTGTCAGTAGACATGACAATTTGCCTAATCGAGGATCGTTGATTAACTTCTGTGTGTATCAAATAATGAGGTATTATGGAATCATTGAACCACAACTGGCTTACAGAAGGGCTTGTAGATTTTGAATTCAAAAAATATACGCTGCTGGCTTATTTGAAACATATCAAGAAGAAATTCAAAGTGGATGAATTGTATCCATTCATGTCGGATCTGGCTTTTCATTATCGTAATCTCGCCCAAATCAAATCAGGGAGGGAACTGATTTCAGCCAAGTTCCCAAAGGAACTTTCTAAGGCAGATTTTAATCAATTGAAATTGACTTATAAACTTTTAGTAGAGGATGATGAGGTCATGAATGAAATCAAAGAAATTATCGAATTCGCATTGCCTAATATGCAACAAGTACTCGAAGAGGGGCGGGGACTACATGAGTTTGTGGAAGAGCAGATGGACTTAAGTCCTGTAGGGGTAAATTCTCTCTATGAAAATGAAGGCTATATACTGATCAATGTAGACCACAGAAGAGATGTTCAAGTTTATCGCTATCAGATCAGCATCTTCGAAAACTCACATGAAAAATACCGAGGGATCAACACGACCTTTTTAGGAGAAGATTTCCAAGACTTCTCTAGAAGTTATGAGCGGATCAAACTTGACTTGGTGAAGGAATATCCTGACTTACCTAGTCCTGCCACATTTCTTTTAGCTACAAAGCAGAAGTTTCCAATGCAAGAAACCATCTTACCAGTGGCAAAACGAATGCTAATAAAACGTGTGAATAACTCCTGATTAATTCGTAGAGTCGCCTTCCAGCCCAAGATCCTGAAGGTCACCAGCGGCAGACGGAACACTCTGTGAAGGAAGAATAGTCTCTTGTGCGCTTTCTATATTCGGAGAGGAGATTGATGTTGTGTCTCTTTCGATAAAGAAATTAGTAGAAAGTGTAAGTGTCAAAAGAGCAATAGCTAAACCCCAAGTCAGTTTTTCAAGTATATCACCTGTCTTTTTTACCCCCATTATTTGCTGCGTTCCTGCACCACCAAACTGGCTGGAAAGTCCACCACCCTTAGGGTTTTGAGCAAGTACAATTAGAATTAAAAGGAAAGCAACGAGGATAATGATACCGATGATTAAAGCGTACATTCTAACTTGATTGATTTAGTTTTTTGATAATTGCGGCAAAGTAAATCGATTTTTCAGGAAAACGCACCATGAGTGCTTCATATATTTGAATGGCTCGGTCTTTATGACCCTGTTCAAGATATATTTCAGCTAAGTATTCGGAGGAAATATCTGGATGAAGGACAGTGCTCTCACCTGCCAAATCATCAATTTTAACTGTATTAATAGTAGCTCCCTTTGGAATGGAAGGATTGGTTTCGATGAAATAGCTAATGATTTCATCCTGCTCAGACTTCTTTGAAGAATTACTTAAGCTTTTTTTTTTAGGTTCGTCTTTAGATTCCCCTTTTGCAATTTCCTCGCTTGGCTTTTTAGAAGTGTCTTCCTGAGGTTTTTTGGAAACTAGTTTTGTTAGGGCCTTTTTAGCTATGTCACTAATTTCTTTTGACTTTACCTCCTTAGTAGGCGTTTTTTTCTTCGGTGATACTCCTTTTGAAGCTTTTTTTTCTGGAACAACTTCGTCTGGTGAGTCAATAGGTTTGGCGCTACTTACTCGTGCAGACCTGGATTGACTAGCTTTCTTTACATCGACTAAAGGTTTTACCTCAGATTTTAGCTCAACTTTGTCTCTCTGTTCAGATTTTTGCGTTGCTTTCTTTACTGCATTATCAACTGCTTCATCTTCAGCGAGTTGATTTTCTATGGCACGAAGCTTTGCTCTATTCACTTTGAGCTCGCTTAAATCTTGATATATTTCGTTTATAAGCGCATCTAATTCAGAACTTGTAGGAGCAGTATAACTTAATTGATCATTTGTACTATCTACTTTGGGTACATTAACTTCATTTGGCTCAACTTGTGCTTGTATTTCTTCCTTTATCTCAGATTTTGACTCAACAACTTCTGAAGCAAGTATTGAAGTTTTAAATTGTGCGTTTTCTCTCTTTTGATCTTTGATTACAGTACTCAAATCACGCTCCAAATCGGGCTCATGTGATTCATGAACTGATAGTGGAGTTAAGAAAATTAATTCATCGTTGATGAATTTCTTCAGAAGAACGCGATCTGTGGCATATACTGCAGCTCTGGCAACTTTGCTAGGCGAATTTTTAGACTTTAGCTTCATGCTGCCTTTTGCCAAAAGCGTATGAGCGCCTTGGAAATAAGGTTTTGATACAACTAAATCTTCCAATTGACTAAGCGATTCATCGGTCATACTGCCGGGATTTCGGAGATACTGAATGAATTGTTGCTTGTTCACAGGAGGAGTTGTATGTAGATGAGTATCTAATTTAAGGAAAATTACCAATTTGCCACAGAGGCATTGAAGATATCGAGTATTATTTGGTCGAAAATCTCTTCGACGTATTCCTGCTCATTAGCTGAAATGTCAGTGTTACCGTCGAAATCAACAAAAAATGAGAAATTTTTATCAAAGTCAAACTCATCGTCTTTTACATTGACATAAGATGCGGATACTCTA
The DNA here is from genome assembly GCA_047633875.1 of Marinoscillum sp. Taxonomy (GTDB): domain Bacteria; phylum Bacteroidota; class Bacteroidia; order Cytophagales; family Cyclobacteriaceae; genus Marinoscillum. The sequence goes on from JBLIFO010000105.1 coordinate 6,672, forward strand.
ATTGTAATCCTTGAAAGCGCTGCGAAATCAGCTTCATTGTTATTTCCCGAAGCATTTGCCGTTACAGGAGTGATTGTATAATCAGAAATATAACCTTCCAACTGCAAATCACCATTGTCATCCACAACTGTCAGACTAGTATTTTGCTGATAATAATCTTTGATTTTTTCTGTGAAGGTGACACTCATAGTTGATGGACCCAAAGCAGCATTGTTGAAAAACGTCTGTATTGAGATGGTCTTAACAGAAGGGTCTATAGATGCTCCGGTGAAACTATATACGCAGCCTGTTAGGAGCAAAAGGATGCCAATAGACCAATTATAGACTTTCAATCTCATATTGTTTGATTTTGCGGTATAATGTACGTTCGGAAATGCCAAGATCACGAGCCGCGTATTTACGTTTGTTGTTGTTACGTTTCAATGCCATGATGATCATTTCTTTCTCCTTTTTTTCAAGGGAAAGAGAGTCATCATCTTCAGTTTCATGAGTGATGTCTTCAATGTCATAACTGTCATCTTCATGATTTGAAGATTGTCCCGAATCCAATAATATTGGCTTTAGTGGCTTGCTATGTAAATCGTCCTCTTTATCTAAGTGCTCGAAAGTATCTAAATCGTTAAAAAGGTGTTTGTGCTTTCTAAGCATTTCACTACCGGAACTGTTGTCGTCTGCCAAGATTTTATGAATGAGGGTCTTAAGCTCACCCACATCTTTCTTCATATCAAAAAGCACCTTGTAAAGTAAATCACGTTCTGAGTAGTTCTCCTGACCTTCGGTTTTCCCAATTAATGCGGGTAAATAATTTGTTGTTTTTGGAAGGTATTTGAGTAAGGTCTCTGATGAAATCTCTCTTTCCATCTCAAGAACGCTCATTTGTTCCACCAGATTTTTAAGCTGACGGATATTTCCTGGGAAACGAAATTTTAAAATAACAGTCTGGGCATCCTCTGTTAAAAAGATCGGCTTTGTTCGGTAGGTATCAGAAAAATCCGAAGCGAATTTTCTAAAAAGGAGCAATACATCCTCATCACGTTCTCGCAAAGCAGGTACGGGTATTGGCACTGTATTGAGACGGTAATAGAGGTCCTCTCTAAACTTATTTTTTTCTATCGCTAATGTGAGATCGACATTAGTTGCTGCAATCACGCGAACATCTGTCTTCAATACTTTCGATGACCCCACTTTGATAAACTCACCATTTTCCAGCACCCTGAGCAATCTTGCCTGAGTGCTTAAAGGCATTTCACCTATTTCATCAAGAAAGATGGTGCCTCCATTTGTCACTTCGAAATACCCTTTTCGAGATTCATGAGCTCCAGTAAAAGAGCCTTTCTCATGACCAAAAAGCTCCGAATCGATGGTGCCTTCTGGTATCGCACCACAGTTGATAGCGATGAATTGACCATGCTTTCTGCTCGAGAGGCTATGAATGATTTTTGAAAATGATTCCTTACCCGAGCCACTCTCTCCTGAGATAAGTACGCTCATATCCGTCGGAGCAACCTGCATGGCTATCCTTATGGCATTTTTGAGTTTCGGCGAATTACCGATTATCTCAAAGCGCTGCTTAATGGCTTGAACTTCAGAGCTACTTTTAAAATCCATAGTCTATTGAATCACCTCCCCAAATAATGTCGCTGATGAGCAGCCATGGACTTTTACGTTTACATAATCGCCTTTCGCGAAAGCATTACTCCTAAATATTACCACCTTATTAGCACTATTTCTTCCTTGAAGATCCTCTTTGGAACGTTTGCTATGTCCTTCTACTAGCACCTTAAACGTTTTACCTATATCCAATTTATTTCTTGAGAGCGATATACTTTGCTGTTTGTCAATGACTTCCTGAAGCCTACGCTTCTTAATTTCCAATGATATGTCATCCTCATATTTCTTAGCGGCAAGTGTGCCTGGGCGCTCTGAATAGTAGAACATATAGGAGAAGTCATATTGAACATAATCCATCAAAGTCAAGGTGTCTTGATGTTCTTCCTCTGTTTCCGTGCAAAACCCAGTGATCATATCTGAGCTAATTCCACATTCCTCACCTAAAATAGAACGAATAGCATCTACACGATTGATATACCAATCACGATTATAAGTACGATTCATCAATGATAAAACGCGTGAATTACCACTCTGTGCTGGTAAGTGGATGTATTTGCAGATGTTTTCATATTTCTTCATCATACACAATACATCATCTGTAATGTCTTTTGGATGAGAAGTAGAAAACCTAATACGAAGCTCTGGGTGAACCTGTGCCACTAATTCAAGAAGGTTGGCGAAATTCACTATTTCTGTGATGTCGCCTTTCTCAAGTCGTGCTTTATTGTTTTCAGCTTCGGACCATTTATAGGAATCTACATTTTGCCCAAGCAAAGTCACTTCTCGATACCCCTTTTCATAAAGATCTTTTGCTTCAGCAATTATAGAATGTGGATCTCTGGATCGTTCGCGACCTCTTGTAAATGGCACTACACAGAACGAGCACATATTGTCGCATCCTCGCATGATAGAAATGAAAGCTGTAACACCATTACTATTGAGGCGGACTGGTGAGATGTCTGCATAAGTCTCTTCTCTGGAAAGGAAAGTATTGACGCCTTTGTTTCCAAATTCTGTTTCCCTCAATAAGTTCGGTAGGTCACGGTATGCATCAGGACCAACGACTAGATCTACTATTTTCTCTTCATCCAAAAGCTGAGCCTTGAGTCGCTCTGCCATACAGCCTAATATACCAATAGTTACTTCGGGTCTGTCTTTCTTTATTTGATTGAATTGGGTAAGGCGTTTGCGAACGGTTATCTCAGCCTTCTCTCTGATCGAACAGGTATTGAGTAAGATTACATCAGCTGCTTCAAATGAAGAGGTGGTTCCATAACCCTCTCCTTGTAATATAGAGGTAACTATTTCACTGTCAGAGAAGTTCATCTGGCAGCCGTAACTCTCGATATAGAGTGTGCGTGATGCGTTTTTAGTGTTCTCTTTGGTTATTCTGACTTCACAGTTCTCCTCTGCTTCTTTACTTACATCAAGTATTTCCAAGTCAGCGATCAATTGATTCATGAGTCTTAAATTATTATAGATTCAACCACAAAGTTAATTACAATTAGGCTAAGGTGACAGAATGTCAGTAGTATCTTAGATTAAAGTTTGATTTCCGCTTTTAAGAACATACCGATAGATATTTTGGATTTCGTCTCTTGCTGGAGACTGTCTGATTTTTGAGTATTTGAAACCGGTTCTGTCTTCTTGATTTTCAAATCAAGTTCGAAGATCATTCTACCTTCTATACTTATGGCTGAATGTGAAAATGAGATAATGGCTGGAAAGTCTTTCTGATAAATAGAGTCCTTAATATTAATTTCAGCTG
>JBLIFO010000106.1:0-10025 GCA_047633875.1 Marinoscillum sp.
GTAATTAAAAAGCGCTTTTTCAATCTGATTCTAAACGACCGTGTATTTGAATAAGCGAATAGGCAATTTTAATCTTAAATATGTAGTTTGTATATTTGATCGCGATATACAACAGACGCCTCTCAAATGGATAAATATTCTTACATCTCTAACGCCGATGTGGGCTACATCGACGAGCTATACCAATCTTGGAAAGCTGACGCAAATAGCGTAGATATAACTTGGCAGAAATTTTTCGAAGGTTTTGAATTTTCACAACAAAGATATGGGGAGTCTGGGAGGGCGAGTGCTCAGGATGCACTTACGTTAAAAGAAATCAATGTAAGAAATTTCATTTATGCGCATCGCTCAAGAGCTCATCTACTATCTGACACAAATCCAGTAAGGGCACGAAGACCGCATAATGTGCTTCTAGACCTTGCGCATTTTGATCTTGCTGAAGGGGATCTAAAAGAAGAGTTTGAAGTAGGTGAAGAGCTAGGCCTTGGAAGAGCCACGCTCCAGACAATAAAAAATAGGTTAGAGAAAATCTATCTCGGGCACATCGGATACGAATACAACCACCTTCGCAATTCGGAGATCTTCGATTGGATGAAGAGTAAAGTGGAGCGTGAGGGTGTAGATGTTGTCCCACCAGATAGTGAGAAGATTAGGATACTTTCTAAACTGAATGAAGCGGTTGTTTTTGAGAATTTTCTTCATACCAAATTCTTAGGGCAGAAGAGATTTTCACTAGAAGGAGGGGAAAACACAATCCCTGCATTGGATAAAATCATTCGTCGGGCCTCAGAGCTAGGTGCAGAGGAAATCGTTATAGGTATGGCGCATCGAGGTAGACTCAATGTGCTTACCAATATAATGGGTAAAACCTATGAGGAGATTTTTGCTGAATTTGAAGGCAATGTAGACTTAGACCTTACCATGGGTGATGGGGATGTTAAGTATCACTTAGGATACTCCAGTCATGTAGATGTCAATGGTAAGAAAATATATGTAAAGCTTGCGCCAAATCCATCGCACTTAGAGGCAGTTGATCCTGTGGTTTTGGGTTATACCCGTGCTCAAATTGATGATGAGTACAGAGGAGATTTTACCAAGGCAATACCTGTTTTGATACACGGTGATGCTGCTGTGGCTGGGCAAGGTGTAGTTTATGAATGTATCCAAATGTCATTGTTGGAAGGATATCGATCTGGGGGTACCATTCATTTTGTTATCAATAACCAAGTAGGTTTTACTACTGATTACGATGATGCGAGATCAAGTATCTATTGTACTGATTTGGCAAAAATTGTAGATGCGCCCGTACTTCACGTAAATGGAGATGATCCGGAAGCGGTCAATTTTGCAGCAAATCTTGCAGTAGAATACCGTCAGAAATTCCAACAGGATTTCTTTATAGATCTACTGTGCTATAGAAGACATGGACACAATGAAAGTGATGAGCCAAAGTTTACACAACCAAAGCTTTATAACATTATTGCTAAGCACCCGAATCCTAGAGAGATCTATGTGAAGCAACTGATAGCACGCGGTGATATAAGTGAAGGTCGTGCAGATGCATTGGATCAAGAGTTTAAGCAGCAGCTTCAGGACAGACTTGATGAAGTAAAACAAAAACCACTTCCTTATAAACCACAGAAAATTGAGGAGGAATGGCATTTCTTGAGAAGGTCTCAGGTAAAAGATTTTGAAAAATCTCCTGAAACTGGCGTGTCTGAGGAAATACTCAAGAAGGTAGCCAAAGCATTGACGACTATTCCGAAAGGATTTAAGCCATTGCGTCAAATTGATAAACTTTTGAAAGAGCGCAAAGCACATTTCTTTGATGACAAAATATTGAATTGGGCTGATGCGGAGCTTTTAGCGTACGGTTCTCTTTTGGCAGAAGGCAATATTGTGAGAATGTCGGGTCAAGATGTAAAACGTGGTACTTTTTCACATCGCCATTCTTATCTGTTCGATTCAAACACGAACGAACCTTATAGTAACCTTGACCACATTCAAGAGAAGCAAGAGCCATTTAGGATTTTCAACTCTTTGCTTTCAGAGTATGCTGTGCTCGGTTTCGAGTATGGATACGCCATGGCAACTCCAAATGCGCTGGTAATTTGGGAGGCACAATTTGGTGACTTTGCGAATGGCGCACAGGTAATGATTGATCAGTTCATCACCAGTGCAGAGACCAAATGGCAAAGGATGAATGGACTGGTAATGTTGCTTCCGCATGGTTATGAAGGACAAGGTCCAGAGCACTCAAGTGCACGTATGGAGCGTTTCCTACAAATGACTGCTCAAGAAAACATTATAGTAGTAGATGTTACCACTCCAGCCAATTTGTTTCACTTGATGAGACGCCAGTTGTATTGGGAGTTTAGAAAGCCATGTGTGGTTTTCACACCTAAATCACTTCTTAGACATCCAAAAGTGGTATCTCCTGTAGAGGATTTTACGAAAGGAAATTTCCAAGAAGTAATCGGTGACGATTATGTGACTAATAAAAGTGTGAAAAAAGTATTGTTGTGTACAGGTAAGGTCTATTTTGATCTTCTGGAAGAGCAACAAAAATCAAAGGTGAAGGATATTGCGATTGTTCGTTTAGAGCAACTTCATCCATTCCCTCAAAAGCAATTAGATACAATATTAAAAAAGTATAATGATGTTAAACTCACATGGGTACAGGAAGAACCTGAAAACATGGGAGCTTGGGGTTATATGCTGCGAGTTTCTGGATTGACACTTGATTTGATAGCTAGAAAGCCTATGGCATCTCCAGCGACAGGATATTCAAGAGTACACAAGACAGAGCAAGCTGAAATAGTTACAAAAGCATTCAAAAAATAATTGATAAGAATATGAGCCTTGAAATGAAAGTACCGACCGTAGGAGAATCCATCTCCGAAGTAACGGTAGCACAATGGACCAAGAAAGATGGAGACATTGTGGCAATGGATGAGGTAATCTGTGAGCTGGAATCAGATAAAGCCACTTTTGAAGTGACTGCCGAAACCGCTGGCAAATTGAAGATAGTTGCCCAAGCGGGTGACACCATAGATATAGGAGCTGTCCTTTGCGAAATAGATGAGTCTTCTGCGGCTGAGTCTTCTTCATCAAAGCCTGCTGAGACCACCAAAGCGGAAGCGCCTAAAGCAGCTTCAGCACCTTCTGGCGAGATACTCACAATGAAAGTGCCTGCAGTTGGCGAATCGATCAATGAGGTAACTATCTCTAATTGGTCAAAAAAGACCGGAGATATGGTGACGATTGATGAGGTTATCGCTGAAATCGAATCAGACAAAGCGACTTTTGAATTGACCGCTGAGGCTTCTGGTAAATTGGAAATCATTGCCAATGAAGGTGAGACATTGGAAATTGGTGCAGCCATTTGCAAGATAGAAGTGATGGAAGTTGAATCTTCGAGCGCTGCCTCTACGCCTTCTTCAGAATCTGCTCCTTCAGCAAGTTCCAAAAATGAAAACTATGCGACAGGACATGCATCTCCTGCTGCGTCTAAAATATTGGACGAAAAAGGTATTTCTTCTTCAGATGTAAAAGGCACAGGAAAAGATGGTCGCATTACCAAAGAAGATGCACTCACTGCGGAAGTTTCAAAACCTGCAAGTGCACCTAAAGCACCACCTACATTAGAAAAGCCAGCATTATCAGCACCGATTATCAATTCAGGTGTGAGCCGAGAGCAGCGTCGTGAGAAGATGAGTTCTTTAAGAAAGACTGTTTCCCGTCGTTTGGTTTCTGTAAAAAACGAGACGGCCATGCTCACTACTTTTAATGAAGTGAATATGGGTCCTGTCATGGAGCTCAGAAAGAAATACAAAGAGTCGTTTAAGGAGAAATATGATGTTGGCCTTGGCTTTATGTCATTCTTCACCAAAGCATGTACAATGGCCTTGAAAGATTGGCCATCTGTAAATGCGATGATTGACGGTGAAGAGATCGTTTACAATGACTATTGTGATGTTTCTATAGCAGTTTCTGCGCCAAAAGGATTAGTAGTTCCAGTAATCAGAAATGCAGAGTCTTTAAGCTTTGATCAAGTTGAGAAGGAAGTAGTTCGATTGGCAACTAAAGCAAGAGATGGCAAATTGAGCATTGACGAAATGCAAGGAGGTACGTTCACCATTACCAATGGTGGAATCTTCGGATCAATGCTATCTACGCCTATCATCAATGCACCTCAATCGGCAATACTAGGAATGCACAATATTGTAGAAAGGGCAGTAGTAGAAAATGGTCAAGTGGTAGTGAGACCTATCATGTATGTTGCTCTTTCATATGATCATAGAATCATCGATGGTCGCGAATCTGTAAGTTTCCTTGTGCGTGTTAAGCAATTACTAGAAGATCCGGCGAGGTTGTTGTTGGGGGTTTAATTTTAGTAAAAAGTACTGAGTACAGGGTATTTGGTATAATGTAAAGAGTAGAGTTTATATCATGCATAAGTACAAGGATTTAGATGTTTGGAAAATTGCAATGGATTTAAGTGAGGACATCTATAAACTAACAGCGCTCTTTCCCAGGGATGAAAGGTTTGGGTTAATTTCCCAAATAAGACGAGCTTCGGTATCAGTACCTTCAAATATTGCTGAAGGTGCGGGAAGAAACTCGAAAGGAGAGTTTAAGCAATTTCTTGGTATCGCAGTTGGTTCATTGTTTGAATTAGAAACTCAACTTTTGCTTGCCAAAAGATTCAATTATATAGCATCCATTGATAATCAATTGGACAAAATAGATTCATTAAGAAAAATGATTTTCGGTTTGCAAAAATCCATGTACTAAGTACTTTATACCCAATACATTAAATTTAACAACATGCAATACGACGTAATAGTAATCGGTTCTGGCCCTGGTGGATATGTGGCTGCTATAAGAGCTTCACAGCTTGGTTTCAAAACAGCAATCATTGAAAAATATCCAACTTTGGGTGGTACTTGCCTGAATGTAGGCTGTATTCCTTCCAAGGCTTTGCTAGATTCCTCTGAGCATTTTCACAATGCAGAGTCTACTTTCAAAGAGCACGGCATAGATATCAATAAACCGAAGGTGAACATCAAACAAATGATCGCCCGTAAGTCCGATGTGGTAAAGCAGAATGTTGAAGGCATTTCTTACTTGATGAATAAAAACAAGATAGATGTGCTAGAGGGTGTTGGTTCATTTAAAGACAAGAATACAATCATTGTGACTTCTGGAAAGGAAAAGAAGGAGATCACTTCAGAGAAAATAATCATAGCGACAGGTTCAAAACCTGCATCTCTGCCTTTCATCAAGATTGATAAGAAGCGAGTCATTACAAGTACAGAGGCACTCGAACTTACGGAAGTACCAAAACACATGATTGTGATAGGAGGTGGTGTGATAGGGATGGAACTTGGCTCTGTTTATGCCCGACTTGGTGCGAAAGTTTCTGTGGTGGAATACCTCGATAACCTTATACCGTCAATGGATGGCACTATGGGTAAGGAGCTTCAAAAGTCATTGAAGAAATTAGGATTTGAGTTTTATCTCAGTCATAAGGTGACAGGAGTAGAGGCGAATGGTAAGGAAGTTTCCGTCACAGCCGAAAACTCAAAAGGAGAGAAGATTGACATTAAAGGTGATTATTGCCTAGTGTCTATCGGACGAAAACCATACACCGAAGGACTTGGTTTGGAAAATGTAGGTGTGAAATTATCTGATAGAGGTCAGATAGAAGTAGATGGACATTTGAAGACCAACGTTGACAATATCTGGGCAATAGGTGATGTGGTGAAAGGTGCCATGCTCGCGCACAAGGCTGAAGAAGAAGGCGTTTTTGTTGCGGAGCAGATGGCTGGTCAAAAACCTCACATCAACTACAATCTAATCCCTGGTGTCGTTTACACATGGCCAGAAGTAGCCAGTGTGGGTGCTACAGAAGAGCAATTAAAAGAACAAGGCAGAGCTTATAAGAAAGGTCAATTCCCATTCAAAGCATTGGGTCGAGCAAGGGCATCTATGGATTTGGACGGATTGGTAAAAGTCTTGGCGGATAAGGAGACTGACGAGATCCTTGGAATGCATATCATTGGAGCGCGCGCTGCGGATATGATAGCGACAGGTGTTACGGCAATGGAGTTTAGAGCTTCGGCCGAAGACCTAGCGCGGATGTCACACGCTCATCCTACTTACATGGAAGCTGTAAAAGAGGCTTGTTTGGCCGCTACAGAAAATCGACCAATCCACATTTAAGGATAGCTAAAAGCGAAAGGATCAATCCCATTGCCAGTCATTGGGATTCTTTTGACTTTCGATATCTGACTGCTTTGATTCACTAAAAGTGTGGAAGAAATCGATATTGGTTCTGTATTCTATAGAGTCGATTGAAACGACAAATTCCTTTATTTCCTTCTTTGAAGATTCATTTGGGAGTATAAATGCAATGGCTTTTTCACTTTGTAAGTCAACATATATTTTAAAGTAAGCGCAAGGGACGCTCACGCCATTGCCTATTTTCCCACAATCACCATCAAGTATAGGTCCTGTGATTACTATGTCAGAGGGACTTTGTGCAGCTACTGCCCAATCTCTTACTTTGGCTTCAAGGTTTTTCCAGATTCCACGATTGAAAGCCGGTACTTGTGGACTCATATTGGAAAGATAAAACGACTCTGTCATGGCAAGCTCTGAGATACTCATATCAGCGGCAGGAGCTATATGACCTCTATCGTATCCACTTGATTTATAATCAGCAAGCGATGCTGATTTAGTACTCACTATTGGATCTTCTTTGAAATTATCAGAGCGTTCAGCATTACCAAAATGATCAGCCATATATATTACCCAATTGGCTTGCTCGTGAGCTTCATTGTAGTCTAGCGCATAATAGTAATGAACTACTAATTCACCTGAAACACTTGGGTAAAGAGCTGCCAATTTATAGGTGCTCTTGCACGAATAAAAGACGAGAATAAGAAGGAGCAAAGAGATATTTACGCGCATATTGTTTAATCTAGGATGATTGTAAACCCAGCCGAGTGTATGTTTGACTGTATTGGATTATGTTTCGATATCAAATCTAAGGTGCGTAAACCAAGTATGAATGCATAATTGATCGAAAATCAGATCATTTTTTGACAACAAAAAAGCCCTCTGAACTTAATCAAAGGGCTTTATAGTGACCTCCTTAGGATTCAAACCTAAAACCTCCTGAGCCGTAATCAGGTGCTCTATTCAATTGAGCTAGGAAGCCATATTCTTCAATTTCTTAATCTGGCTTGAATCATACAGAATTTCAAACCTGAAACTCCTGATTGTTCCACGGTGGACCGTAATCAAGGCTGCTATTCAACTTAGCTAGGAAGCCATTGTTGAATAGACGGCAAAGTTAATAATTTGTCCTATAAATCAGCGTTAAAGACTTACGTTTTAAAATAGATTCTATCTTTGCGCCAAAATTGTATCAAATGAAAAGTATTCTCGGAGCATTCCTACTTCTTACTTTAGTCTTTACCGCACATAGTCAGGACGACTCTAAGCCGAAGCAACCTGATCTTCCAGGTGAACTTTCCATAGATTTTGGATTCAATTTTTGGAACCAAAAACCTGACTTATTGCCAACACGCATGTGGAGTTCTAATTCTTTGGGTATCTACTATGCTCAAAGAGTCCGTTTCAATGATTATTTTTCTTTCGTACCTGCTGTTGGGTTTACTTTTGAGAAATATGGTTTCGAAAGCAACTTCTCGTGGATGAATAATAGTAATGGTGTGCCTGCCCTAGATACCCTAACAGGAAATATTCCACTTACAAAAAATAAACTTGTTGTCAATTACTTTGACATACCATTGGAGTTTAGAATACATCCTTTTGGGACCGTAGATGGAGAGGGGTTTTTCATAGCTTTAGGAGGAGTAGCTGGAATGAGAATGGGCGCTCACACTAAGATCAAATATGATTTGAATGATAACAGTGTGAAAGAAAAGCTCTATGATGATTTTGGAATCAACCGATTCAGATATGGACTTCAAGCCAGATTAGGAGCAAAGTCCTTCCATATTTTTTATAAAATGTATCTCAATGAAGTTTTCAAAAGTGCACCAGAAGCAAGCGGTATAAACCCAACACCCTTTACTATTGGTCTGAACTTCAGCGGATTTTAAACAAAAATAAAAAATAAGGTAAGGCAGAAAGTATAGCCTACAATTGCTCCAACCCAACTTTCATTAGGTGTATGCCTATTAAGGTAAAGTCTAGATGTGGTGGTGAGACCCGCTGCAAGAAGGATAAAAATCAAAGGGATTAGCATCCCAGAGCCCGTATATCTTATCCCAATTCCTGTGAAATAACCTGCCATTCCCCATATGGCTGCTGAATGCACGCTGATCTTGAATCGAAAGCTTGTCAGCAAAATAATAAAGATCAATGCTGTGACACCTATCATCATGATCAGCAAAGGTGGAGGCAACATCATTTTCGTATAGAACAGGTAGGTAGAGGCAGCATAAAATAATGCGATGGAAAAGAATGGGGTGATTCGTTCCTCTATTCGTGTGATTTCAAGATTGGAAATCTTACTTGTAGCCATAAGAAATAGAACGCTGAGCGCTGGGACTACAGCCGTAGTGACGAAAATAGCGCCAATAAAGTAAGGTATATAGTCGAGAGGTATAGGGCTGAAAATTTCTGGAAAAGTGAAATAGAGCAAGATGCCACAGTAAGTGGACATCAATAGCGGATGGAATACCGCCGAAATCACTTGCATCAGCACTCTAATCACTTAAAGTTCTTTTCTTAAACGAGCTACTGGTATATTGAGCATCTCACGATACTTTGCCACAGTACGTCGAGCAATGTTGTATCCTTCGCCTCGAAGCATTTTTTCCAGTTTATCATCAGATAAAGGCTTTGCCTTGTCTTCTGCTTCGATGAATTCTTTAAGCTTGTGCTTCACCTCACGGCTGCTCACGTCTTCTCCAGAATCAGTAGCGATACCTTCTGAGAAAAAATATTTAAGTGGGAAAACCCCAAATTCCGTTTGGATCGCTTTGCTATTGGCTACACGAGAAACGGTGGAGATGTCCATGTTGATGCGCTCGGCTATGTCTTTCAATATCATTGGGCGAAGCTTACTCTCGTCACCTTCTTGAAAGTACTCGTACTGAAAGTCAATAATTGACTGCATTGTATTGAGAAGCGTATTTTGACGCTGCTTGATTGCATCTATGAACCATTTAGCAGAGTCCAATTTTTGTTTGATAAAAGTGACCGTCTCTTTGAGTTTTTTGTCCTTTTTATCACTCTTGTCGTATGCATGTAGCATGTCTGAGTAAGACCTACTCACATTTAGCATCGGGGCATTTCGGGAGTTTAGCGTCAGCTCCAGCTTGCCATTGTTATTGGCGAGCATAAAGTCGGGGATGAGGTATTGGGTTTTCATCAAATCCGCTCCACTTCCTCCTGGTTTAGGGTTTAGTTTGGTGATTAGATTGATGGCCTCTTTGAGCATTTCCTCATCTTCTATTCCCAAACGCTTCGAAATCTTATCGTAATGTTTTTTAGAAAATTCGTTGAAGCAGCGATCTATGATTTGCTTGGCTATAGCTACTTGTTCGGTCTCTTCATCTTTTCTTTCCAATTGGAGAAGTAAGCATTCCTGTAAGTTGCGGGCACCGATACCTGCCGGATCGAAGTTTTGGATTTTGTAAAGGATACTTTCAAGCTCCTCAAGGTCAGTTTCTATATTTTGGGCGAAAGCCAAGTCATTCACTATAGCCTCAAGCTCCCTACGGATATAGCCATCGGCATCTATGCTGCCGATCAACTGCTTGCCGATGATCCGCTCGCGATCATCGAGCTTTTGATAGCCCAGTTGAGTAAGTAGTTGCTCATGTAGGGTGGCCCCAAACGTGATCGGAATATCCCGATCTTCTTCATCAGGGCTTCTGCCATCGCCTTGCATTTTATAACCAGCATAGTCGTCCTGCAAATAATCTTCAATGTTCGGACTATCATCTTTCTCCTCAAAATCATCTGGAGCTTCAAAATCA
>JBLIFO010000107.1:0-9769 GCA_047633875.1 Marinoscillum sp.
ACGCGAGTCCTCAAGCCATGAGCGTCATGGCTTGTACCAAATCATGCTAAATCAAATAAGGAATACCTGATGTACGGACTGGAAGTCCAGATCAGGTAGTGGAGGGTCTTTGGGTAAAAAAGAAGATGGTGTGGATGTTGAAGGCGAGTCGATCCTATAAATAGCAAAGGCAAACGCGAGAAATTCTACAGAGATGGTGGAATTGATTTTAGCATCTTTTTTTTCCGCGTCATCTGTGCTTGGAGACAGGTATTGATTGGCACAGCAGTTTGGGGCAGAGATACTCAGTTTGTCCGATACCGACTTTTCGACCATTGCCATGCCACAGTCCAGATGTTCTTCACCGATCATTAATTCGCTAATCACCGCATGACCTCCACAGAAGTGTGTGCCCATAGTAAACCCTACATTGCTGAGGAGTAAAATCAGGGAAAGCGCTATGGAGATGGTCTTTTTCACTACTTCAAAGGTACGGAATTAATAAGGAATGGTTTTTTGGTTCTAAGGAACAAGGATTTAATCATACAATGGCAATTACTTATTAGGTAGATATTTCGCCAAACATTCGTTGAATATCTTCTGGGATTTCCATCGGTTTCAGAGGATTAACATTTGCACCTCCAGTATTGCCCACTGGAATTTTCCCTACGAAAGACTTCACGCCACCCACCAAAAGTCGAGGAATTTGTCCTAAGATTTCGCGGTAGTCTTTGATGTGAAATCCAAACTGCAGCATTTTCCAATGAACATAGCTATGAGCAATGGAATATGCTTGACCAATGATATGAGCTCGCTCGAGATGATTCCAAGCAAGCTGTAGATGACCTTTACCAAAAGCGCTCCGGTATTTTGAGAGCTCCTCTTGGTAAAACGATTTTAGGTTTTCGGGTAGCGAGGTATTGATTTTCATCAAATCACAAAAAGCATCCAACCCGCCATTCCTACCATGGTCAGATCTTCTATGATGGTGACAGTGCTCATAGGTAAGTTGAAGACATCACCGAGGCAGGCACATTTGATCTTGCGCTTGTTGATGTTGCTTTCGATTACACCGATACTGCTAACACCAAGTACAATCACCGTGGCGATGTTGGTGTAGAGAGGCATGAAGTTGATCAGGTAAGCAACTCCAAGACCAAGCTCCACAAAAGGATATATGAATCCCCAGGTTTTCCATTTGACAGCTACGATATCATACATGCGGTAGGAGCCTGCGAAACCTTCAAGATTAAGGAGTTTGAAAAAGGAAAAAACCAAAAAGAAGCCTGCCATAAAGTGGCGCATCCAGAGCATGCCAGAAAAGTCATTGAATGGATATTGTGTCAAAAGACTCACACCTGCTATGAAGCTCACGATGATGATAAGTGGCTTGTAGGTATTTATGGAAATTTCAGGCAGTGAACTAGATACTATTGGTTGAGCCTGAGTTTTAGGTTTGCCAATTGAAGGGAATGGGGCGAGATCTGCTTCCTTCTTTTCTTCCGAGATGGCATATTTTCCTTTCGCCTTGAGCAGTTGGTTGATTTCTTCCAGATTCAATGTTGTATCAGTTTTGATTGTGGCTTGAGGGTAGGCGAGTTGCACCTGAGCTTCCACCACGCCTTTAGTGTTTTCCAATACTTTCTTCACTGACGCCACGCATCCATCGCAGGTCATACCAGTGATGGTGTATTCTTTTTGATTCATCGTTTCCATGCTACAAATGTGGCATTAATATAATCCGAAGAATTACAGAATTTTGGTTATTTATTACATGATTTTGATTTAACTATAATTTTGCTTTTGAGGGTTTTCCCATGAAATGAATAATCTAATTTAACGTGAAATTCGACCTTTGAAATTTTTTGTGCTGGATCGATACTACCTTAAAAATCGAATTAAGAAATGAACTACGATGATTTGATGTTTGTGCATTTGTTGACAGTGGCACCATGTTTTATTATTGGAACCATACTGCTCCTGATCAAAAAGGGGACTTCTTTTCATCGAAATGCAGGACGCGTTTATATGGGTTTGATGCTATTCACCGCTATAGTTACCCTTTTCATGGAAGCACGAGTTGGTACTCGATTCTTTAATCACTTCGGCTGGATCCACCTATTTAGCCTACTTACTATATACACTGTGCCTACTGCATATCTGGCTATCAAAAAAGGAAATATCAAGGCACATAAGCGCAAAATGATACTGCTCTATTTTGGGGCAATCATCATCGCTGGAGGATTCACTTTTGTGCCAGGAAGATATTTGTATCAGTTGTTTTTTGGCTGAGGCCAAATGTCCTGATCAAACGGAACTCACAACTGATCCAGACTTTTCCTGCTGTTTTTGTGGTCCTTCTTAAATGCTGATGGAGTCATGCCTGTTTCTTTTTTGAAATTACTTGACAAATGAGCAACAGAACTATAATCCATAATAAAAGCAATTTGTGAGAGTGTCTTTTCATTGTAAATCAGTAATTCTTTCACTCGTTCGATTCGCTGAGCCGCGATGAATTTCTCTATCGTGATGCTTTCCACACTTGAAAAGAGCTTGCTCAAACTCGAGTATTCCCTATTTAGTTTCTCTGATAAGTAGTCCGAAAAATTCACTTTCAAAGGCTCATGCGCATAATGAATTTGCTCCATGATCAAGCCTTTGATATTGGCTATAAGTGCAGAATTGCCATCCTCAAGAAGTTCGAAGCCCTTTTTCAATAATTCTGCACCCAGTCTGCTTTTTTCATTTTCATTGATTGATTTTTGGAGTTTCACTTCACCCAGTGCGACACTTTCAAATTCAATATTGGAGTTGGTCAATGAGTCCTTAACTGCCTGAATGCATCTCGGGCAAACCATGTTTTTTATGTAAATCCTATCCTTCATATCTTAAAAAGCATGTTCGATATTAATTGGTGCAGCAATTACGCATAATATTTCATCACATGCCTCCTCAATCACTCATTCCGCAAGGAATTCACAGGATTCATCCTAGAGGTTTTTATAGTTTGAAAACTAATGGCCAATGCGCCCATCACTACCACTAGCATGGTGGAGATGACGAAAAACCATGGACTGATTGCAAGTCGATCAGCAAAATTCGCTAACCAATAGTTTACTGCAAAGTAAGCCAAAGGCCAAGCCACTAAAGTGGCAAGCCCTATGAGCTTTACAAACTCTCGCGACAGCAGCTTGACCAGCGTCCAAGTACCAGCGCCCATTACCTTTCGAATGCCGATTTCTTTACGTCTCACGTAAGTCGTGAAGGTAATAAGCCCGATCAATCCCAGACAGGCTATGAAGATAGATAGACCCGCAAAAACTACGAAAATATCCCCAGTACGGGATTCTGATTCATAGAGATCGGCATAGTCCTCGTCAAAGAAGAAATATTGAAAGGGCTTGTTATAAGAGTATTTATACCATGAAGTCTCCAACAAGCTGATTGTTTCTCGGACATTGGTCTTATTGTCCAGTTTTACAGTTAAGTACCCTTCATTGTTACCACGCATTAATTGAAGAGAAACGGGTTCTAGAGCGTTGTGAAGTGATTTGATGTGGTAGTCTTTTACTACTCCTATCACATTTTGTTTGATAGGTTCTCCAATCCTATTTTGGCTTGCAAAACCTTCTTTTAGTGGTTCGTCCCATCCTAAAGTTTTGGCGGCTGTCTCGTTGATCACTACTGCACTAGAGTCGGAAGCAAATTCTCTAGAAAAGAAGCGGCCCTCTACCAACTCTAGTCCCATCACTTCTGCATATTCAAAGCTTACCCAGTTTTCTTGAATGATGTATGGTTCATCTGGATTATCCACTTTGCTTTTAGCATTGTTGCTATAGCGTGATTTTCCCGGTAAAGAGATTGAATTGGCTACTTCTATGACACTTGATATGCTTCGGGCTTCATTTTTGAAAGTCTCCAGATTTTTTTCAAGGACATCAGGTCTACGGATCACCAAAATTTGATCCTTTTTGAAACCGAGATTTTTATTGAGCATAAAGTCTATCTGATTATAAACAGCCATAGTACCAACGATAATGATAATAGAAGCTACAAACTGAGACATTACTAGGAAATTTCTCAAAACCCCTGATTTAGCTCCAGATTTCATTTTCCCTTTGAGTACATCAGTAGGCTGAAATCCTGCCAGTACAAATGCCGGATAAAAACCTGCCAGCACGCCAATCAGAATACTCAATCCTAAAAGTATTACGATATTCATTATGTTATCCAAAATGCCAATAGAGAGTTCTTTGCCAATCATGGACTCAAACTGAGGAGTGAGTAGCATCACTAGTAAGGTTGCAATCACAGTGGCTATAAATGCCACCAGTATGGACTCAAAGATGAATTGGGTAATAAGGCTTTGCTTATTCGAACCCATCACCTTGCGTATTCCTACCTCTTTGGCACGTGCAGCGGACTGTGCCGTGGCGAGATTCACAAAATTGATAATGGCTATAAAAAGGAGAATAAACGCAATGAGTGAATAAATGTAGATGTAAGAGATGTCACTATTTGCTTCAAGTTCTGACTCCACGTTGGAATGTAAATGAATGTCTGTGAGAGGCATTAGATAATAGCCAAATGAGTTTCCAGCGTTTTCCCATTCTTTCATACTAGTGCCAAGAAATTGGGAGATTTGTGGGCCAACAAATTTGTCTACTATTTGGTCGAGTTTCGCTTCAAAGACTTTGCTATCCGTGTTTTCTTTGAGCAGTACATAGGTGAGGTCGTTGTGGTTTACCCATTGGTTATTGTCCCAATAGCTGTAGGTATTGCGGGAGCACATCATATCAAACTTGATGTGAGAATTATCAGGTATATCTTCTATTACCCCAGTGATCTCGTAGAATACTGTGTCTTGTTCTACCGTCACTCTTTTTCCAAATGCAGGCTCATCACCAAAGTATTTTTTGGCATAAGAGCGGGTGATGACCATAGATCGTGGTTTTTTCAGGGCATTCACAGGATCGCCATCTATCCATTCAAAATCAAAAATTTGAAAAAAAGTGCTATCCGCAAAGAGCACCCCATCCTCGTTGAATTTCTTTTGGCCTTGACCGATAAACCAAGCACCGCTTTCTTTTACCCTGGTAACTTTCTCCACTTCTGGGTAATCGGCGAGCATTGCTTCTGCCATAGGGGCAGCGGTTGCAGCCATATCCAGGGTCTGACCCATCATGTGTCCAAATACATGCACGCGATAGATATCATCCGCCCTTGAGTGAAACCGGTCGTAGCTCAATTCATTGATTACGAAAAGTGATACGAAAATGAAACTGGTAATCCCAATGGCTAGACCACTGAGATTGAGGAGGAAATAGCTCTTTTGTTTAATGAGGTTCCTGACGGCTGTGAGGTAGTAATTGCGGAGCATCTTTAGACTAGTTTTTAGTTGATAGGTTACTACTATAGATGTGATTTTAGGAAAAAGGTTGCCTTAGGTCGATGTATTTACATAAGCGGTAGGGGTGTTATTCCTTTTAAGCACACATTTTACAAATGTGCGCTTAACTTTATAGAGAGATGTCTCCACTAGATCAATATTTCGAAGCACAAGAAGAACCCATGAAGGGTTGCCTGCTAGCTATCAAAGATTGTATGCTGCGCTACGATGACCGGATCGTGATGACTTGGAAGTGGAGAACGCCCTTTTTTTTCTTCGGGAAGGAAATGCTCGCCTACATGTCGATTCAAAAAAAGACAGGGCGACCCTATCTGGGATTTGGCTGGGGCCAAAATCTTCAACATCCAGCGCTGCTAAAGGAAGATCGAAAGATGATCAAAGTCTACTACATGAATGCAGAGGACGATCTAGACATCAAGACCCTCTATGAGATACTAGACGAGACTGTGGGGTGCCTAAAGTCTAAGAAAAGCAGAGACCGGCGGACCTGACAGGTCTACCTTATCTGTCGTCATTCCGGTTTTATGCGAATACAATGAGTACAAATACCGGAATCCTCTTCCCTTGGTCTGTGGCACACAGAACAATCATCCAATTAAAGGTCTGCGAGACCCAGTCTGTGAGATACAGACCTTGGGAGATGTGCCGCTAGCCTACTGGTTAAAGGTGCATTGGGTTATCATGACCAGAGTCCCAGCCTAATGCAGAATATATCGGACAGAAGCTTGCGAAGCTGGTAATAGTAAGCGCGGTTGCAACTGTGACAAGAGCTACAGCTGCAGCACCCACTATGGTGCCATTGAAAAACAAAATGAAGATGATCAACGCCAAACTAAGACGGATCAATTTGTCGAGTGTTCCTACATTATCCATGACTATGAGATTTTAGTTGATACTAGTTTTAGTGCCCTTTCGGATGATCTGAAAGAACATAGGTAAAGCAACTAAATTATAAGGGCATACATTATGACGTCAGCAAGCTGGAAATATGATTGTTGTCATTGAGTTAAAGAGGTGTCAGGTCCTTATCATACTGTCCCGATTGTTGACCTTTTGGAGAGTTTCAAATTTTCCAAAAGTTGTAGAAAGGTTTAGTATCCTTCCCTTGCGCAGTGCAGCGGAGACTGTTTCTGAAGTCCTTTCGCTTTGTAAAGCAATGGAGACCGGGGAATCAGTTCGTAATTAATATCTTTCTCACGGTAGGGGTCATGCCATTTGCAGGGGATAGGTGGAGAAAGTAGAGCCCATCAGGAACATCCAAGTCTAGATCAAGCGTATTGCTTGACATATCTAATTCATAGAACGAACAGCCATCAAGTCCTTTTAAAGAAATATTGCCTGACCAGTTCGATTTAAAGTCAAGTTGGAAATTCCCGTTTGACGGATTAGGGTAAATATTCAGCCTGCTTGATTCCAAAGCAGTACCAAGCTCTACGACTTCATCCAATTGTGAGAGGGCAGTTTCGTATCTCCTAGCGATAAACTCTTTCAGTCCATAGCGTACCTGAAACTGATCTAATCGCTCTGTAAAACTCCTATTGAACTCATCTATGGTAAAACCATAATCAAGTGTTCGGTATTGATCTCTCTCAGCGGCATCTTGTATTTGTGCTTTTAGCTCATTGATCCGTGGATTCAATATGTCTGGTGAGAAATGACCGCTTAGAAGCCGGTCCATTATGCGAGTGTATTCTTCTCGGAAAGCCGGTACTGCTAGGATGCGTTCTGTAAGCGGACGATGTTCGCGAGTATTGTACCATTCATAGATATCCACTTCAGCCCAGTCCACGTCGAAGAAATCGATCCCTAGTGTATTGTCCAAATCGTAGGGGATGTAGTAAAATTTATTGTCTGTGGGGTTTTCGTAAAGGTAGTAGTTGTTTTGGTTCATGCCGTAGTTGTCCCAATGAGCGATTAGTGTCTCTACTGCAAGCGCTTTGAGGTAGCTCACCACATCGAAGACTTCTAGAATACGGTCTGCGAATTGTGCATCGGGAGCACGATTCAGCAACCACATGAAATTGGCAAAGCCTGAGTAGTCGTCGCGATCTTCATTCATCTTGAGTTCATAGGCACGTCTTCCAAAAATTACTTCTTTGTAAGCTTCTGGGTCGTCGCCCTTGTAGTTAAGATCGGCAGGATAGAGGCACTTGAAAAGATTGCCTTCCTTATTGCCAAATCTTTCTTCTATGAACTCTTCATCCACATGCTCCACGTTGAGGTAAAGTCCTCGGTAGTCATTATTGATATAGAATTCTGTAAAGTTTGCTCTGGAGGAGGGAACACCCACTGCATTAAAAATATCCCAAGCTACTTTTGATCTGATCATGGTAGGATCGTTGTGCTCTCCATTGAGATTTAACTTTTCGAATCCGTTCAGATCACGACCTTTCTCGAAGGAATTGAAAGAAACTTTGAACGATTTTTTTGCGGAAACACGAGACGTGTTTCCCCTTAGGCGAAAACCAATATTTTCTTCAAGATCATCGCGTTCCGTAGATTGATATTTAAATGTAGCCGAAAACTCCTCATCGCTTTTTTCATTTTTAGGATCTAGAATGAAATCCAAGTCTGTGCTGTTGATGGTAATATCCATCCGCCCAAGATTGCTATCATCATAGACTGTACTGGCTTTCGGCTCTAAAATTTGACTTATTCCAGCGAATGGGATAAGAAAAACAAGCAATAAAAACATAAATGAGGTGTTGCGCATCTGGGATTGGATGTGTTTTTAAAAGGTAAAAGTATTTAACAAAAGCATTAGACTTTTCAAAGTTAAAACCTATTGTACGGATTGTCAGAAGTGCACCTATTGAAGATAATCCAAACTACTTTCAGCTTTTCATTCCTTCATCTTACGATCAAGTTGCATTCCTTCCAAAGATCAAGGATTATCGAACGCATTCAGGACTATTTCGATGGGGTAATATTTGTGATCAAAAGTATTCGGGCACAGTAAAATTCCCTTTAACACAAGGGCTTTTTTGCAAATTACTGTCAAGAATCAAAAAAAATGGTGACCGCATTTACTTGAATAAGTAGGCTCTAAGTTGCTGAAAGGCTCATTTACCATGAAGTATAAAAAATTAATATTTAAAGTATAAAAAATATTAAATTAATTTATGTAGAAATTTATTCAGTTTTGAAGAAAAAAACGTGACGACATCTACTCTAGAAGACACCCAAAAAAGTATAATAACGATTGACGCGTCATTAATCACTACCAAGGTGACTGTAGCTAAAGGTGACGGCATAGGCCCAGAGATCATGGAAGCCACGCTTAAAATATTGAAAGCTGCCGGCGCGAGAATAGAGTTTGAAGAAATCTCAGTAGGCGAGCAAGTCTACCTCGGAGGCAACACCTCAGGGATATCAAAGGAGTCTTGGAGTTCTATTAGAAACAATAAGGTTTTTTTAAAAGCTCCAATCACTACTCCACAAGGAGGTGGTTATAAAAGCCTAAATGTGACGATGCGAAAAAGTCTGGGTCTTTATGCTAACGTGAGGCCATGCCTTAGTCTTCATCCTTTTGTACAGACAAAGCACCCGAAAATGGACGTGGTGATCGTAAGAGAAAATGAAGAAGACTTGTACGCGGGGATTGAGCATCAGCAGACTGATGAAGTGGTGCAGTGTCTTAAGCTGATCACGAGACCTGGTTGTGAGAAGATCGTTCGATATGCTTTCGAATATGCTAAGCATTATGGGCGAAAGAAAGTGACCTGCTTCACTAAAGACAATATTATGAAGCAAACAGATGGGTTGTTTCATAGGGTGTTTGACGAGATAGCTCAGGAATATACTGAGATAGAAAATGAACATTGGATCGTAGATATAGGTGCAGCTATGCTAGCTGATAGTCCGGAGCGATTTGACGTCATAGTCATGCCAAATCTTTATGGGGATATCCTCTCAGATGTAGCTGCTCAAATTACTGGATCTGTGGGAATGGGCGGATCTTCCAATATTGGTGAAGAATGCGCAATGTTCGAGGCGATACATGGTTCCGCGCCGATGATTGCAGGTAAAAACGTAGCAAATCCATCTGGCCTTCTGCAAGGAGCAGTAATGATGCTCAACCATATCGGGCAAAGTGACATAGCAGAGAAAGTACACAATGCATGGCTGAAGACCATAGAGGACGGAATCCATACAGAAGATATTTATACAGACGGTTTTAGTAAAAGCAAAGTATCTACTTCTGAATTTGCCGAGGCAGTCATAGGTAATCTTGGAGGGACACCAAAAAAACTGCACTCTGTAGAATTTAAGAATGATGTAGCCTTCAATTTGCCAAAATACACGCCACGACCTGCAGCAGATAAACGACTCGTCGGGGTAGACATTTTCGTACACTGCTCTAATAGGGATCCAGAGAAG
>JBLIFO010000108.1:0-9714 GCA_047633875.1 Marinoscillum sp.
ATACGCTAGAAAAAATGCCAGATCATGCCCGTCTGTGGGTATATCAATCAAGTAGACCATTTACCGAAAGTGAGCGAAATGAGCTTGCTACCTATCTGGATGCATTTGTAGACCAATGGAAAGCCCATGGGCAAGCCTTGCTGGCGAAGTATTGTATTGAATACAATCAGTTTATCGTGGTGGCTGTAGATGAATCCTTTCATCAGGCAAGCGGATGTAGTATAGATGCGTCTGTTGGGTTGATGAGACAGCTCGAGCAAAAGTTTGGCATCAACCTCTTAGATAGAAGCCAAGTTGCATATTTAAATGATGAAGACATTGTTCTAAAACCATTTAATACGATCAAAGAAGCTGTGGCAAGTGGCGAGATAGCTGGGGATACGATAATTTTTAACAATGCAGTTCAGTCCGTCTCTGAGTGGAAAAATAGTTGGGCTGTGCCAGCCAATACTTCTTGGCTTAAAAGATATTTTGCCTGAGGGTGTGCAGCTCCTGAATTGTTACCATTAAGCATAATTATTTGACGTTTTTTTACTTAGTTTGATGCATGATCCTACTGGGATATCGTAAAATGAAGCATACATTCTTTCTCGTAATTTTAGTTTTCTTGAGCTCTTGCACACTCAAATTTGCCCAGAAGAATTTTGAGCAGGGTCATTATGATCGAGCGATTCAGCTATATAAAAAGTCCCTCAATCCTGAAAGTGCTAGTCAAAATTTTATGTTAGCCGAATCCTACAGAAAGTCTAACAGAATGGAGGAAGCAGCTAAATTTTACTTAGACGCCAAAAAACAGGGATCTGGTGAGCCAAGTCTCCCGCTCTATCTTGCAAAATCTTTAAAAGCGGTCAAGCGGTATGATGAAGCTGAAGCTGTGCTCAATGAGTATTTGCAAAAGAGTGGAGGAGAGAAAAATTGGAAAGAATTGGCCCAAATTGAGCTGGACAATCTTCAGAAGGTAGATGTACTACAAAACGCAACTAACTATTTCCGAATCAAGAATTTGGAGGAATTGAATACGCCATTTGGTGAATATTCACCTGTATATCAGAATGGATTTTTGTACTTCGTTTCCAATCGTGATGGAGGAAGGATTTATACCGCTACAGGCACACCGTTTTCGGATATCTATCAGGTCCCTACCAAAGGCGCTAATGTCAATCTCAGAGGACTTAAAGCACTTGACCCAATCATCAATCATCCGGATGTCAATGAAGGCTCGATAGCCATCTCATCGGATGGAGCTTCTATCATTTTTGCGAAAGGGAATAATGGAAAAGCCACTGGTAACTCTGAAGTAAACCTGTATTTCACGAGATTTAGAAATAGTAATTGGTCCGAACCTCGCCCTATTGCTGTGAATGATCCTGAATCATGGGACTCGACTCCCGCACTTACGCCTGATGGTACTACTTTATACTTTGCGAGTACTCGGCCTGGTGGCTATGGAGGGATAGACTTATACTCTGCACAGCTCAACCGACGCGGGCGATGGGTGGATGTTCAAAATCTTGGTTCAACCATCAATACTCCGGGAGATGAAGCCTTTCCTTTTGTGTCGGAAGATGGTCGACTCTATTTTTCTTCGAATGGCCATCCAGGTTTGGGAAATCTGGATCAGTTTGTAGCTACCCGTGTAAGAGGTAAAATCGCAGTTGAGAATCTTGGTGAACCGATGAACTCTGCTGCTGATGATTTTGGTTTTTATCAATATGATCTTACCAAAGGATTCTTTTCTTCTAATAGACCAGGAGGGAAAGGCGATGATGATATCTATACTTTTCTTGACGAAAATCCTGACCTCAAAGTGGTCAACTATTTTTTAGTAGGAAAAACCTTGACCACTGATGATGGCGGCAATACGATCATATTGCCAAACACCAAAGTGTCGCTAAAAGCGGAGGATGGCTCATTGGTAAATGAATCATTTACCAATGAAGATGGGGTCTTTAAGTTCCGAGTATATAGTGAAGAAAAATACGATCTTTTAGGCGAAAAAACCGACTATTTCGCTACGAGAAAGACCTTTTCAACAATAGGGAGGAGCATAGATAAATCTACACTGACCGAGTTTGTCACCAATATTACTTTTGAAGCGGAGATCATGATGGATCGAATTGTTCTTGAAAAATCCATCCTCCTCAACAATATCTATTATGATCTAGACAAGTCTGATATCCGACCTGATGCAGCGTTGGTGCTTGACAGCTTGGTCATGATCATGGAAGATAACCCAGACATCTTTATTGAGTTA
The DNA here is from genome assembly GCA_047633875.1 of Marinoscillum sp. GTDB lineage: Bacteria > Bacteroidota > Bacteroidia > Cytophagales > Cyclobacteriaceae > Marinoscillum. The sequence goes on from JBLIFO010000108.1 coordinate 2,255, forward strand.
GGGTCTCATACAGATGCCCGATCTGATGACAATTACAATATGCGCTTGTCACAAGCACGTGCAGCTTCGGCGGTGCGTTATATAATAGAACAAGGCGTATCTGCTGAGCGTATCGTAGCCCGAGGATATGGAGAAAGCAAATTGCTCATCGCTAATGCCCTGACTGAGGAAGAGCATCAGAAAAACAGAAGGACACAATTCAAAGTGCTGAAGTACGATCCTCAGCAAACTGAAGATCAGGTGCTCGAGGAAGGTGAGGAAGACGAGTACGATCGCTTCTTTGATGAGTAGATAGAATTACCAAGAATATTTCACCACCGCCTTTTAATTTTGGTGTAAGCCATACGCGTCACCAAGTTCACCCTAGATTATGCAATAAGACATTTCAATGTTTAAGTAAAAATATTCTATTGCATAATGCGAATCCACGCCGGGACGAAAAACTTCAAATTTCTGAAGTTTTTGTCAGCTGATGATGCGCAAGCGATCACACTCTGACTGAAACGTCCTGAGGTAACCGCGCGGCGGACCGTCCAGACAAAGCGAAGCTTTTGTCTGCTGATGACGCTTCGGCCACAGTCAGACAAGCCTTGCTTCGTCTGACCCTTCGGGCAAATAATACCTAATGCATAATTTGGGTTCATTTGATTTGTTTTTCTTTGCCAAAAAAATCCATGTCTGATCGATACGCTCAAAGAGGAGTTTCCGCTACCAAGGACGAAGTACATGCTGCTATCAAGAATGTCGATAAGGGCCTTTTTCCTCAGGCTTTTTGCAAAATAGTTCCTGACTTGCTCACCAAAGATGAAGACTATTGTGCCATCATGCATGCAGACGGAGCGGGCACCAAATCTTCTCTTGCCTACATGTATTGGAAGGAAACAGGAGATATTTCCGTTTGGAAAGGCATAGCTCAGGATGCAGTAATAATGAATACTGATGATCTGCTTTGTGTTGGATGTACCGAGAACATTCTTTTATCTTCCACAATAGGGCGTAATAAGAACTTGATACCTGGCGAAGTAATTTCCGCAATTATCAGCGGAACAGAGGAAGTACTCCAGATGCTTCGTGATCAGGGAATAGACATTATATCTACAGGTGGGGAAACTGCCGATGTAGGTGATTTGGTGCGAACCATTATCGTGGATAGTACTGTCACGGCAAGGATGAAGCGAACCAGTGTGATCAGCAATGATGGCATCAAGCCTGGTGATGTGATAGTGGGTTTGGCTTCTTATGGTCAATCTACCTATGAGTCTGAGTACAATGGTGGGATGGGGAGTAATGGACTTACTTCAGCTCGGCATGATGTCTTCAGCAAGGTCTATCGTGACAAATACAAAGAAGCTTACGATCCAGCGGTCAATCAAGATTTGATCTTTTCTGGAAGCAAGCTCTTGACTGATGCGGTAGAAGGGAGCCCTTTGAATGCAGGTAAATTGGTACTAAGTCCAACTCGAACTTATGCTCCTATAGTCAAAAAGCTTCTTAGCGAGCTGCCGAGTAAAATCAATGGGATGGTTCACTGCAGTGGTGGAGCACAAACCAAGGTGCTACATTTCGTGGAAAACCTGAAAATCATAAAAGACAACCTCTTTGAAATTCCCCCACTTTTCAAATTGATTCAATCGGAGAGTGGTACCGATTGGAAAGAAATGTATCAGGTCTTCAATATGGGTCATCGTTATGAAGTCTACCTGCCGGAGGAATTCGCAGAAGCTGCCATAGCAATTTCTGAATCATTTGGCGTGCCAGCACAAATTGTTGGGAGAGTAGAAGCGGCACAACAGAAAAGTGTGGAAATCGTTGGGCCTCATGGCACTTATAACTACTAAGAAAATGCTTCCTCGTACCACCTTAGAGAATGATTCGGTAAAGCTTACAGTGCTTCAAAAAAGCGACTGGCAGCATTTGATTGATTTGGCGAAAGATTCATCTCTTTGGAGCTATTTTCCAGTGGACCTAAGTGAAAATGACTCGTTTCACAGCTGGCTTGATTCGCGTATCACTTTGATGGATGAAGGAGAATGGCTACCCTATTTGGTTTATTCAAAGACTTTTGGGAAGTATGTAGGATTGACTTGCTATCTCAGCATAGATGAACCGAACAAGGTCATAGAAGTAGGAGGCACTTGGTACGGCACACAGTTTCATGGTACGGATGTCAATCCCAATTGCAAAATTCTCATGATGTCCCACGCATTTGAAACGCTTGGTTTTCAAAGACTAGAATACAAGACTGACGTCCTTAACGAACGCTCTCGCAGGGCCATTATGAAGCTTGGTGCCAAAGAAGATGGAGTGCTCAGAAGCAATAGAATTGTGCAGGGCGAGCGCCGCAGAGACACCATTTACTATAGCATCTTAGCAAAAGAATGGCCTGAAGTAAAAGCAAAATTGGCCTCTAGAATTGCCAGCTACAAATGATCGTTTCCAGACCCAAAGCCAACACGCTTACAGCTTTAAGTGTATTTTTATTATTGACTTTTGGGTCCTTTTTCCTCTTGCTCAATAGCCTACTCTCTCAGGAATCATTCTTCATTTTCAAGCTTATACTTACGCCGATTATATTGGTGATTGGCTTGATAGTTTTGAGCAAACTCCTGGCGGCTATCAAAATTGTAAAACTTGGCGACAACAAGATTGAGGTATTTTACCCGGTCACTCGTCTGAGACAAATCCTTAATGTACAGGATATCTTGGGATGGAGAGAAGAGGTAATCAAGACCAAAAATGGAGAGTTTAGAGAAGTGAAGATTCTCAATACGCAGAAGAAAATATTGAAGCTATCTAATAGAGAAAATACCGAATATGATGCGGTAGTGAAGTATTTGCGTAAGAAAGTAAAGGTCAAGAAATAGTCTGGAATCGGTTAATAAAAAGCATCCTCAATATGTAATATTTCTTCGCGAGTGATACTGATGATATCGAAGCGAATGTCTTTTTCCCAGTTGATAGCAAAGAGGTAGTTTTCAGCTGCTTTGATGATGAGCTTCTGCTGGGCATTACTCACAAAACTCTCTGGCTCTCCGTAAGTATTGCCTTTCCTAAGCTTTACTTCTATAAACACCAAAAGCTTATTATCCAGAATCCCAATCAAGTCTATCTCGCCACGTCCATATCTATAATTGCGCTCGGTGATTTCAAAACCCTTCTTTTCCAGAAAGGAAACCGCCAAATCTTCACCATATTTGCCCTTGCTTTTTGTGTTCATTAAACAACTACAGTCAATTGAAACTATACCCACTAAAGTTCAAAACCATCTTTAAAGATAAGATTTGGGGAGGACAAAAGATCAAGTCCGTTTTAGGTAAAGAATTTGCCCCTCTGCCCAACTGTGGTGAAACATGGGAGCTATCAGGTGTAAATGAGAATATCTCAGAAGTGTCCAACGGTGCTTTATCAGGCAAATTGCTCACTGAGATTATCAGTGAATATGGAAGCGATCTGCTCGGATCACGGGTATTGAAAGATTATGGAAGTGAGTTTCCTCTTTTGATTAAATTTATAGATGCGGCGGATGATCTATCTATTCAGGTTCATCCAGACAATGTGCTAGCAAAGAAGCGTCACAACTCTTTCGGGAAGACAGAGATGTGGTACATCATGCAGGCAGATGAAGGAGCTACTTTGATCAGTGGGTTCAATACAGAATTGGACAGAGCATCTTATCAGAAAGCCTTCGATGAAGGCAAGTTGAATGACATTCTCAATAGAGAACTGGCGGAGGCTGGCGATGTGTTTTTCTTACCAGCAGGCAGGGTACATACGATTGGTAAAGGTCTATTGCTTGCGGAAATCCAGCAGACCTCTGACGTAACCTATCGCATATTCGATTTTAATCGAAAAGATGTTCAAGGCAACTTGAGAGAATTGCACCTTGAGGAATCACTTGACGCTATCGATTACAAAAAATACGATCATTACAAAACACCATATCAGCCCCAAAAGGATAAGTCTGTGGAATTGGCCAAGTGCGAATATTTCTTCACTAATCGCCTTGATCTAACTGGTGATATGGCTGTGGATCATTCCGGGCTTGACAGTTTCAAAATCTACATCTGCCTTTCCGGAAAAGCCACTATCAGCTATGAAGGCGGTAGTGAAAGCTTGGAAATGGGTGATGTGATTTTAGTACCAGCTACTATGGAGTCTTACCGTATTGAAACTACTTCCGGTGTGAATCTGTTGGAGACTTATATCCCCAATTAATTGGTGTAATAAGTCGTTAATTTGATTGATTTACTAAATAGGTATCTTTAGCAAATGAATAGTCCAAGAATCACGATTGGCCCACATATATGTCATGGCAAGCTAACAGTAAGAGGAATGCGCTGGCCGGTGGAGGTTGTTTTAGATTTGTTAGGATCGGGGATGACTTCAGAAGAAATTGTTGAGGATCATCCAGAACTTGAAAAAGAAGATATTATGGCTTGTCTTAGTTACGCGCGTCTTGCGGTTTCTGGTGAGTCCTATCATTTAGTGGCTAAGTGAGATTTCTGTGCGATGTTCATATTCCTATCGCGCTATCAAAGCAACTAGCCAAACTTGGTCATGATTCAGAGCATGTTAATAATATCTTGGACAAATGGCATACTTCGGATCAAGATATCATTGCCTATCCGGATGCTGAAAAAAGAATTTTAATCACGAAAGATCAAGATTTTAGAGATAGTTATCTTTTGAATAAATGCCCGAATAAACTCATTAAGATCAATCTAGGCAACGTTTCGAACCAAACACTTTTTTCCCTATTTACAGAAAATATCAATGTGATATCAGAATTGAATAATCAGAATGAACTCTTTATGGTCGAAATCAATCAAGGAGACTTCTGGGTCGTTACTAAATAGAAACCGTATCAAGTTGAACCAGTTTCAACTTAAATATCAAACGTTTTGCCTGCAATCAACAAACAAACGCAGTTTATCCATCTAGGTCTCAAGGACTATCAAGAGGCTTGGGACTATCAGGAGACGCTTTTCAAAAAATCGGTAGATCAGAAAATAGCAAATAGAAATCTTCCGGAGGAGGAGCAATTGCCTATCCCTAACTATCTGATTTTCTGTGAACACCCACATGTTTATACTTTAGGTAAGAGCGGCAAAGAGTCGCATTTACTTTTGGATGAAGAGGGACTAAAAGACAAATCTGCGGCATATTACAAGATCAATCGAGGAGGCGACATCACCTATCATGGACCGGGTCAGATCGTTGGATATCCTATTTTGGATCTAGACAATTTCTTCACTGATATCCACAAATACCTGCGCTATCTCGAGGAGGCGGTCATTCTCACCCTCGGAGAGTATGGTATCAATGCAGGTAGGATTGCTGGACTTACTGGCGTTTGGTTGGACTATGAAGATGAGTCGAAAGCGAGAAAAATCTGTGCGCTGGGAGTGAAATCCAGCAGATGGGTCACCATGCATGGCTTTGCTATCAATATCAATGTGAATCTGGATTATTTCGGAAACATTGTCCCTTGTGGCATAGATGATAAAGCGGTTACTTCATTGCAAAAAGAGTTGGGTCGTGAAGTTGATATGCGAGAAGTAGAAGAAAAGTTGAAGTGGCATTTGACAGAATTGTTTGAAATGGAATTGAGATGAGAAAGGACATAGTTTTTCCGAAAATAGAGCATGTATACATCGCTGTAGCTAAAGATGATGAGCAGTGGAAGGTCTATTTGATCAATCGAGGTGATGATCTGCTAGAAAATATCATGATCACCAGCAAAGGCTACGGGATGAAAGATGGTGTGGAGCAGAAGACTTCTATTCTTCGGCATATGATTCCTCATCTGGACAATGGAGAATACGGTCTAATTGAGCCGATAGACGAGCAAGTATTTCACCTCAACAATGAATATTGGGTGAGTTTTTTCATAGGTGGACAGGTCTATGACAAGAAATATATTTTCGTACCGGAAAGCATCATTGGCGAGCATCTGAGTTTTATCCCAGAGCTAAAGATGAAAGGCATAATGCATCAGTAATCTTAGAAGCTTTTCATAGTCATCGAGGTTGTGTAATTTGTACCTAACTATTATTTGACATGGACTATCGATTAAAGAATCTTCTCATTTTGGACATAGAGACAGTAGCCGCCACCAACGACTACACAACCTTGAGCCCCGACATGCAGAAGCATTGGGAGCGAAAAGCTGGTTTCCTGCGCAATGAAGAAGAGTACTCGGCTGAGGAATTGTATGAAAAACGCGCTGGGATTTATTCTGAGTTTGGCAAGGTTATCACAGTTGCGGTAGGCATTTTTCATGAGGTAGAAGGTGGTGAGTTGGCCATTCGTGTAAAGTCTTTCACCAACGATGATGAAAAGCTTTTGCTGGAAGAAGTGAAAAACTTTATTGTCACACGATTTGACCCTGAGACATTAAAGCTGTGTGGGCACAATGGCAAGGAGTTCGATTTTCCGTATCTTAGCCGCCGAATGCTGATCAATGGGATCAGACTACCTTACGTATTGGACAATTCAGGTAAGAAACCTTGGGAAGTCAATTTCTTTGACACCATGGAGATGTGGAAATTTGGAGACCGCAAAAACTTCACCTCACTCGACTTGCTCACCACTATTTTTGAAATCCCTTCCAGCAAATCCGACATAGACGGATCCATGGTAAACGCTGTTTACCACCAAGGAGGTGATGGCCTCAAAAGAATTGAAAAGTACTGCCAAGGCGATGTGATCGCCACAGCGCAGCTGTTCCTGAAAATGCACGCCCTCCCCACCGTAGATCCAAAAAACATTACAATAGTTACATAAACTCTATATGAGTAAGAAAAAGAAAAAAATCAATACCAAACCGGGTATGAATACCTCGGTTGAAAAATTTGTGAAAGACCAGATGAAGGCAGTATTTGCCAAGAATCCCGGTCAAAAGTTCAGTTACCGACAGCTCATCAAAGAGCTTAGATTAAGAGACTCCAAGTCCAAAGAAATCCTCAAAAACCTACTTTTTGCTATGGAGTCCAAAGGCTCATTAGGCAAGGCTACAGATGGAAGATTTGTACCGAATGGCGATGGAGAAGTGATAGAAGGACGTGTAGATCATGTCAATTCACGCTTTGCATACATCATCAGTGAACAGTCAGAAGATGACGTTTGGGTGAAAACCGAAGACTTAAAATTCGCAGTTGACAAAGACATAGTTCGTGTACAAATCACCAAGCCTGCTGGCAATGGATTTCGTCCAGAGGGCAGAGTAGTAGAGCTGGTCACACGCACCAAAGAGGAGTTTGTCGGGAAGATCGAAATCTCCCCTAAATACGGATTTGTAGTGCCTGATAGTAGAAACATCCACTTTGACGTGATGGTTTACCCAGAGGACACCATGAATGCCAATCACGGCGACAAAGTTATTGTGAAGATTGACAAATGGCACGATGCACGCAACCGTAGCCCGAAGGGCAAAGTGATTGCAGTGCTGGGAGCATCTG
>JBLIFO010000109.1:0-9710 GCA_047633875.1 Marinoscillum sp.
AAAACTGAAAAGCCTTATACGATGACAGACTTGGGAAAAACATTAGCGAAAGTTTCGGATGAACAATTCGCAAGAACTTTTTTCAAAGAGCAGATTTATGGAAATAAACTTCCAGATTTTAAAATGCTGCTTGACCAATTTGGGGTTAAACTATCGCTGCAAAGTCCAGAATCAGTCTACTTCGCCAACCCAAGATTGGATGCCAACAAAAAGCTGATTACGCCAAGTCTCCGAGGTACGGCATTGTATGAAGCAGGTATGGAGACTGGAGATATTCTTCTGACTGTAGATGGAAGAATCATTGATAACACGAGTGATCTAAATAGAATAATTAATTCTCTTGAAGTTGGTAAAACTTACAAGGTGACTTTTGAGCAAATGGGTATCAAAAAATCTGGAAGCTTCGTTGGAAGACAAGATCCTAGAATTACGCTTTCTTATTTACCAGAGTCAAAAATAAAAGGCAAGGAAATCAAACAACGCAATGCTTGGCTGGGTTTCACCAAATGAAATAGGTAAAAAAATAGGCGCTACCCTTCTTTCGAGAGAGTCGCGCCATTCACCACTAACTAAACTATTTATGACCGAACTCAAGAGAGTAACAAATAGTTTGAAATTTGAAAAAAATTATTCAGAAAATGTTAGCTGGAAAATATTTTTGTAAAAAATATCATTTCAAATCAATCCATTCGTGCTTTGAGTCGTTTCACTCTTATTAAATCTAAGCATATGAAAATCTCTCCATACTTCCTTGTACTAGCTTTATCAATCAGCGCATGCACAGCTAAGCCAGAAAACAAAACTTCTGAGACAATTGCCTCTTTAAGTAGTGATAGCGAATTGGACACTGCCACGTTCGCTGGAGGCTGCTTCTGGTGCGTGGAAGCTTCATTTGATCAAATCATTGGTGTAAAAGAAGCTGTATCGGGCTATGCTGGTGGTACAGCATATACTGCAGACTATAAAAAAGTAAGCTCGGGACAAACCAACCATACAGAAACTGTACAGGTCTACTATGATCCAACCGTAATCGACTATGCCACACTTTTGGATATATTCTTCACAGCGCATGACCCAACTCAGCTCAATCGTCAGGGACCAGATGTAGGGCGTCAGTATCGAAGCTCAATATTTTATCATGACGCTGAGCAAAAAGCCATTGCTGAAAGTAAGATTGCAGAATTACAAAAGAGCACATCTGGTAAAATAGTTACTGAAATTGTGCCTATTAAAGCCTTTTACATAGCTGAAGATTACCATCAAAACTATGAACGCAACAACCCTTTCCAACCTTATGTGATGAGTGTTTCTAAACCTAAAATAGAGCGAGTGAAAAGGAAATTTGAAGATAGAATCAAAGTAGGGTATTGATCGACAGCTTTTCCTTAACTTCAATGCATGAAGAAGAGAAGAGCATTTTTCAGGAAAACATTTATTGGATTGGCAGGCTTTGGACTTTTGCCGTTTAGTGCATTTGCCAAGGCTAAAAAGCTAGATGGGAAATTTGTGCACATGGTCTTTTTTTGGCTCAAGCCAGAAATCGATTTAGAATCTTTTCAAAAAGCGACAGACATATTTCTATCGAGTATGCCCATGATCGTTCAATTTCACATTGGGACGCCTGCTGGTACACTAAGAGATGTTGTAGACAATAGCTATTCAGTAAGTCTGGTTATGACTTTCAAATCAAAAGAAGATCAAGATGCCTATCAGACAGATCCCATCCATTTGAAATATGTAGAACAGAACAAAGACAATTGGGAGCGTGTGCAGATTTATGATTCGCTGAGTGTAGTATAAGAAAACGATAACCATTATTGGAATAATAATAAACCCACCCATTCCCCTCCGAGGAGGGGAATTTGATGGCCAATTTGACTTTTCATTCTCTATAAATTAGAGGAACTATCGAGAGCAAATACTTGCATAAGGACAGTACTTGCACTTGTCTAATTCCTCCGTTTGATCAAAAGGTATAGCAGGATCGTAGAGTTCTGTCAGTAGATCAGTAAGTAATCCTGAAAACTCTGCTGCATAAGCTTGAAAGTCTGCTAACGGATGTTTATCCATCTCTACAGTCCAAGCAAAATCCTCTTTGAAAAGATCTTTTCGGTTGAATATGGACGGCTCGATTGTATCATATTCATCCTTTGACTGTCTCTGAAACAGATAACTATACATGAATACCTGAAAAACCGCCTTATTCCTGCCTTTGTCTTCCCTGTCTATCAGTGAAGCAACAGTTTTAAAGGTTCGCTCGTCACTGCCAGTTTTGTAATCAATGATCCTCACCTTGCCTTCTTTCCGATCTATTCGATCGATGACTCCCTTTACTTTGATTGCTTTGGTCCTACCATTCACACTCACTGGCACTTCCAAGGCATAGCCATCTTTGGCTCCAGCCTCCAGTGCAAGGATAGAAAACGGCGCATAAGCCTCATCATGATCCAATATCTTATTTATCATTTTTATCAAGATATCAGAGGCTATAAGCGACCTACCCTCCAACTCAAATTTCTGATCTGACTTGATATGATAATGCTCCTTGAAAGCCTTATTCACTGCGCCAGGCACACCAGCTCGTATCCAGAAAAAATCTTCCTTATAAACAGCTTCTCGCTTGTTTTGAGCCATGAAGGCATCATAAAGCAACTCAATACTTTTGTGAAGCACATTCCCAAAGACCATCGGATCGAGCTCTTCTTGCACATCATCTTGCTCGTACAATCCAGCTACATACTTGTAGTAAAACTTCAGACGACAGTCGAGGTAGATACTCAAAGCTGAAGGAGTGAGCGCCGAAGGTCGTGCAGTAGCATTGCCTACAAACCCAACTGTATACCGATCCATTTTGACCAATACCTCCGTGCTTTTTGCAATCTTAATGGGCAAAGCCGGTTTTGTCTTTACATCGTTGGAGAGAATGCGATTGACAATTTTGAAACCCGACTCAACCTGCAACTGCTGTACATATCTACTGAGCTCACCATTCACGTTGAACTCAGAAACTGTGTTGTAAAAAATGTGTACCTCTTTGGCTCGCTGAAGCAATCGATAAAAAAGATAGGCGTAGATCGAATCTTGATGATCGTACACAGGCATATCAAAGCCCTTGCGGATATTGTAAGGAATGAAAGAGCCCGTGCGTGTTGCTGCAGGCCAGCTGTCCTCATTCATACTCAGAATATAGACCTGATCGAAATCAAGATTTCTGGTCTCCAATATCCCCATGATCTGAAGTCCGTCGAGAGGCTCCCCCGTGAATGGTATCTTCAGATTCCTTGCCAAACGCCTGAAAAGCTTGATAAAAAAACCATATTCTATTCCCTCCTGATGCGCCACCATCATCTCTTTTAGCTCACTTAGTTGGGTATAAAACTGAGCAATACAAACCTCCTCCAACGCTTGGTCCTTTTCCTTCCACTCCTCATGAAGAGCTTCAAGAATAGCCAGCAAGTAATCGAATGGATTGTCATTGGCATCCAGCACATTGATGAAGATCGGGTGAGCCAAATGAAGCTCGGATACTGCCATGGTAATCCTGTTTTGTCTGCGGATAGTTTTAACCAAACCAGCTACCAACTCTTCATCTAATCCTTGAAGAAGTGGATGTTCCAATACCTCAAGAAGTGGCTTGTAGTAATACAATACACCTTTCATCTGACTCGTCTTTCTAGAGTTTTGCAAATGCAAAAGGCTCTCAAGCAATGCATAAACGGGTGTATCCTTTAGCGGATAACCCATAGTGATATTGATTTTCTCAATCGCCTCGGGGATTGCATGAAGCGTAGGGAAAAGCATGTGCTCTTTTGGCAATACAATCACAGAACGTCTCGCTTCAAAACCTGGCTGCTGGGAGCGCTCGGACAACATCTCTGCCATCACTTTAGTCTGGCCTACCTCCAACGATACGCCAGTTGTAGTGACAATCTTATCTTTATTAAAACGCTTAGGCGCTACCTCAGGAAACGTCTTCCCTAAAACAGGATCTTTGGCATATTCGCGCATGAAGTAGCCGGCCTCTTGGACAGGACTGGAGAAATAATAATCGTCAATGTCCCATTTCACTTGAGCTTTCGCCTCAAAGACAAAATGCTTAATGATGGCTTCTTCACAACTCGTCAAGGCATTGAAACCAGCGAAATAAATATTATCTAATCCGGCGAGATCAAGCTTGGAAAGCTCTTCGGTCACTTTGCGATAAATCATACCACCATAGCCATGATTTTTTGCGGCAAGCTTGGTCTTGAAATCTTGATAAATCGGCAATAAGATTCTCCATGTTTCCAAGAAAGCTTCTTGGCTCTTGGTCGTCTTTGGTAGAAAGCTAGACCAGAAGCTTTGGATCACACGCTTGTCTTCATCATCAAGGAAGTAAAACTCCTCATCCAATTCTTTCTGTGATTTGATACTGCGAAAGAGATGTTCTGGATTGACCAAATAATGATCGATTTCTTCAAAATCTCGCAAGATCATTTCTCCCCAAAAATAGAATTGTTCGAAGGTTTCATCCTCTTTTTGGTGAGCACAGTATGTTTGAAACAGCTCGAAGATGGCTTCCAATGTCTCGATGGGCTCCAACGTGCTCAGGCTAAATACAAAGTCCTGCATACTTAGGACTTCAGGCATCCACAATGGCTTGTCGATATGCTGCGACAATGCTTGTCTAAAGAAAAGACCAGCTCTGCGGTTTGGAAAGATAACTTTCACACCAGATAACTTCCCCTGATGTCCTTTCAAAAGCTGATCTGCCAGCTCCTCAATAAAAGTGGAGTTATAATTTTCACCTTTTATCATACTGCTACCACATTAAGATTTTGAAGGTAAATGAGATAGCCGCTGATGTTCGTATAGCCCATTTGTGAGAGAAGACTTGAGTATTCTTTCACTTGGGAAAGGTCTTTTTTGCGCGGTTCTCCCGTCTTGAAATCAATGATCACTGTCTCGTTTTCTTTGAGATTCAATCGATCAATCCTGCGGACATCCCCCCCTGGCAAAAGTATTGGTACTTCGCAGTACACATTCCAAGATGGATCAAACCAACCTTTGATCGTTGGTTCGTTAGCCACTTGAGAGATTGCTTCAAATTCCTCGTGATCTTTATACTTCTCCAAGTCAGCTAAGTAATGAATCTTACTTAGCAGGTCATGGATAACGATCCCCTTGTCGGCTTTAGAAAGTGTTCCAAGCAGTTCACCTGATCTTCGTAATTGTAAATTCACCTTCTTTCGCCAAGGTGAGGATGGGTAAGATGTCAAATGCACTTCTGCCTTTGATTCCTTTTTGGACTTACTAGCAAGCCCCAGCCCAATGTGGAGTTTATCTTCGGCTTCATTCCATTCTTCCATTTGTGCCAAAACTGGATACAGGATATCCGCAGCAGTGGAAAATTTTGCTTTCTTAGGCTTCTTTCCAAAAGCTATCAACCATTCCACAGGACGTGTAAAAGCTACGTATAGGAGATTGAGATTGTCAAGATAAGCTTTGAGCTTTTCTTCATAATAGGCATCCGCCCAAAAGGTCTTCGCCATAGCAGATTCATAGCGCAAAGGCACGATCGGGAGTTTATCAAACGGTGCTGGCTTGCCAGCTCCCTCACACCAAATGATGTTATTCTTCTTAGGGTCCTGATCGAAAGGCCAACTTAGAAAAGGAATGAAAACAATTGGAAATTCGAGTCCTTTAGATTTATGAATGGTCAATATTTTGATGGCATTGTTGTCATCAGATATCTTGATCGCCTTGAGCTTGCCTTTCTCTTCCCACCAATCAATGAAAGACGCAATGTCTCCCCGTTCATTTTTGGAGTAATCCAGTATGGCATCCTGAAAACCTTGCAAATAGGTAAACTCTTCAGCGTTTTTATTGAGATCAAAAAGATCAACGAGCGATTCCACTACCTCATATAAAGGCTTGGCTTTCAAAATTTGTTTTTGCTGCAAAAAGTTATCCGACACAAGTGATTCCCAGAAAGTATATGAAGAGAAAATTGCTTCATCGGACACTTCGGAAGGTTTAATAAATCGCTGGTATTCATACACCCACTCTGCCAGAACGATCACATCTTTCTCATCATGAAGCCACTTGATCATTGCCACGAGAAATTTTACTACATGGCTCGAAGTGAGAAAAAGTGCTTCACTACTCACCACATCATACCTTAATGTAGGATCGGCCAATTCAGAATTACCATACTCCAAAAAAGCCTTTGCGATAGTGGCTCCCTCGCGACTATTTCGCGTGAGGACTGCCATGTCTCGCAATTCGTAACCTTGACGCTGAAGCTCCTCAGCATACTTTATGGTTCGCGATATAGTAGCCTCCTTATCGGCCTCACTATCTTCCTCTTCGAGGAATTCTATTCTAACATTTCCAGCTAGAGCATCCTTATGCATCGGTATTTCTTGAGACACGTCACTGAAAGTCTCAAATACTTCTTCAATCCGCATATTAATTCCATCAACTAGTGATTCCGGAACATCAGTCGCAATTTGATCTTTGAAAAAATCAGTGGAGACAGCCTTTGTCGCGGTGAACAGCTCATTATTGAATGCAACTATCTTGGGAGCACTCCGCCAATTCGTATTTAGATTGAACTGGTCAGTGTTATAATCGCCAATATCTGTTTTGACCTGACTTTGCAGCAACTCCCAATCACCTCCACGAAAACGATAAATGGACTGCTTGACGTCACCAACTACCATACTGAACTTTCCTTCATCCGTACCATTCTTTACTAGAGGCATGAAGTTTTCCCATTGGAAGGCAGAAGTATCCTGAAACTCATCTATCAGGTAATGCTGGTAAGTACTACCTACTTTTTCATAAATAAATGGAGTGTCACTGTCGTGAATGATTTGGTGAAGGAAATCAGGCAGGTCGGCTATCAGCATTACATCATTTTCATCACGATACTGCTGTATGTACTTATTGATGTGAGTGAGGATCCCAAAAGTGAAGAAGTATCGGAGCACTTGAACTGCGGATACATAGGCTGTATATCCATTATCAAAATCAGACAGCATCTGACCATAAAGTGGTAAAATATAACCTTCCAAGTGGTCGTTGAGATGTCCTTTTTTCAAATTGGCCTTAGTAAGCCAAGCTTCCATATTACCATTTGCCAATCTTCGTGGTTCCGTGATTTCAAAATCTAACTTCTCAAACTTATTGAACAAGCCCGCCGGACCACCGCCTCCTCTGGTAAAGTCCGAAATACTCAACCCATTTTTGTCTAAGTAGTCAAAAAAGGCTTTTGGGTACCCCTTGATTTGACTTTCAAAACTGTACCTGACGGTGTTTAATGATTTCAGTAATGCATCAAGGCCGCCTTTTTCGGCAGTTAGTCTATTGATCGCGTCAATGTGATTGCGAAACCCTTCCTTGAAAATCTCCTTTGCCAATGTGGCAATTTCTTCTCTAAAGTCCCATTGCTTACCTTCTTCTACCCTTAGTTCAGCGAACTTAGTAAGCCATGTACGTAGCTCTTTCTTTTCTGGCTTGCCTATTTCTTGCAGCATCTGCTCCACTACCTTTTCAAGAACACCCTTTTGATCTAAATCAATTGTAAATGTGCCTTGAAGCCCCATCTCACGTGTGAAGGCGCGAATAACTTGATTGAAAAAGCTATCAATAGTCGTAATATTGAATCGGCCATACTGGTGAAGAATACTACTAAGTGTGGCACGAGCTTTATCAGCTAATTGCTTTTCATTTATTGCCAAAGCCTCACAAAGCTCCTTTTGCATCGAAGCATTTCCACCATTGCTCAATTCCTTCAACACACCAACTATTCGGCCCTTCATCTCCTCTGTAGCCTTATTGGTGAAGGTTACCCCAAGGATCTTCTGGAATGCCTTGGGGTCTTGAAGAGCAATTTTTAAGTAGGATTGAGCGAGAGTGTAAGTTTTACCAGAGCCTGCGCCCGACCGATAAATGTGAAAAGGATTTGACATTGGATTAAAGATAATAAAGCGCACTTAGCCCGAACGCCATTGGATAATCTTAGTCAAGAAAACTTATTGCAATTTCAATGTTACGTAATTGTTAATTTGGTAATAATATGTTAACATTACAGTATCAATAAGGTAATTCACGTAATCAAGACATAATATGAAAAAGCTAACTCTATCTCTCGCACTTATTCTAGTTGCATCTTTCGCTTTTTCTATGTCAGATCCAAATCTTGCTGCAAGCGCAAAAGCTTTGAATCTTGATGAAGTAGTGAAAAACATGACCTACCCAACGGCGACAAATGCTGCTGGTGTAGAAGGTACAGTTATCATGTATGTTGAAATAGATGCAGAAGGAAACGTAGCAAACAATACTGCTCTTGCTTACCCATGCACCCAACTTAAAGAATCAGTAGAGTTGGCATTGAAAGATTTGAAATTCGATCCAGCAAAAGACAGTGATGGTAACCCAATCGCTAGCAAGCTCAGAATACCTTTCGAATTTGAACTAACAATAGATTAATATTCTATAAAACTAAAGCACTAAAACATTCACTCACGTGATCAAAAGGGAACTTATCGAGTTCCCTTTTGATTTTGGTAGCTATCTGATCATTTGCCAAGTTACCTATACTTCCCAGATGGGTATGTTTTATCGCTCTATTGGGCACATAGGTTCCATTCTCTACTTCAGTTCCAACTTGCTTATAGGCGTCACGGAAAGGGACACCTTGTAGTACTAATTCATTCACACGCTCAACGGTGAATAAATAATCATAACGAGTATCATTGATGACATCAGGTTTTACTTTCATCTGAGCCAAGGAGAAGCTCGCCATATCCAGACATGACTTGAGTGTCTGAATGCCTGGAAAAAGATGCTCTTTTAACTGCTGAAGATCACGGTGATACCCACTTGGCAGATTGCTTAAAAGCAAATTAAGCTCATTCGGAAGTCCCAACAGTTGATTGCATTTGCCACGGATAAGTTCGAATACATCAGGGTTCTTCTTATGGGGCATTATGCTAGACCCAGTTGTGAGTTCGTCAGGAAAACTAATAAACCCGAAATTCTGACCTGCATACATGCAAATATCCATTGAAAGTTTGCTCAAGGTAGCCGCAACAGTAGCCATAGCAGTAGCTAAAGCTACTTCAGACTTACCACGAGTCATTTGAGCATATACCACATTATAGTTCGGCTCATCAAATCCCAACAATTTGGTAGTTAATTCGCGATCCAGTGGAAAAGATGATCCATAGCCAGCTCCCGAACCAAGTGGGTTCTTATTAATAATATCATAAGCAGATCTCAGAGAGATGAGATCGTCTGAGAGACTTTCGGCGTAAGCACCAAGCCAAAGCCCAATTGACGATGGCATAGCGATTTGCATGTGCGTGTAGCCAGGAATCAGTATGCCCTTGTGCTTATTGCTTTGTTCTATAAGTGTGACGCTCAATTCGGAGACTAATTTCACTATCATCTCCAATTCACTTCGGAAATACATTTTTAGATCAACGAGAACCTGATCATTGCGAGATCGACCACTATGTATTTTCTTGCCTATTTCACCCAAACGCTGAGTAAGCAATAGTTCCACTTGACTATGAATATCTTCTATCCCAGACTCGATGACTAATGTTCCTTCTTGAGCTGAACGGTAAAGAACTTTAAGTTCTGCTGACAAAGCTTCATATTCCTCTTTAGTCAAGAGATCGATACTTTGGAGCATTTGTATATGAGCCAAAGAGCCGAGC
>JBLIFO010000110.1:0-9635 GCA_047633875.1 Marinoscillum sp.
TAACCTTTGAGTTGGAATACTTCGAAATGGAAGAGAAGGAAACCAATTTTTATGTAAAAGCAAGATTTGAAAACATTCAGTCGGAAAATAACCGTGACAGGAAAAAGTGGAAGAAGAATCGTTTAAAAACTTATCGCGGTTCAGCACAGCATTTTTTTAAGGCTTTGATTGCGGACAGGATAGAGGAAGAAGATTTTGAAATGTATTTTCAAGATGAGACAGGAAGGGATTCCGTGATGATAGATAGAGCCAGTGTGCTTCAGAAAAACGTATCAAACCTGTGGTCCTTAAATCTATCACGCCCTTTGGCGATCAGCTACAAAAGAGAACTAGAAAGCCTACAATATCTCAAGGATGCAAAGGAAGTTGATGATGCAATGATGTTCTTCTTTCAGCGGAATCAATTAATGCATGAAGACAAACCAAAGTTTCAGCGGTCAGTCCTTAATGGTATAGAAGCTTCTACTGTAAAGTTGGATATATCTGGAAAAGTTTTGGAACCAAAGAATCTTGCGGTGAGGGGTTATTGGTCTTGGGAACGAATGGCAGACTTGATGCCAATAGATTATAATCCTAGAACAGATAATCTTTAAAATAGAGTAGGGGTCAAAGCAATGTAATGTGTTTATTTGTCCAAGTATAATAAGGTAATGGAAGAAGTATTAGTAAAGTATTTTGCTGGGGAAGTCACGATAGAAGAAAGAAAATCTGTTGAATCTTGGCGATCAGACTCTGAAGAGAACGCGAAGGCATTCTTGGAGTTCAAGAAAATTTGGTTGGCAACTGCACCAAAAGAGTCTCCTAATGCGATTATGTTGGAGGAAATCTTGGCAACTGACGAAGAAATTTGCATTGAAGTACAACCAATCTGGACACAGAAATTATTCAAACTAGCTGCAGCGGTGATTATTGGACTGGGCGTTGTGTTTGCCATTTTGAAGAAAGAAACTGCACAACCTTATGGTGAGGTAGTTGCAGAAATCACTGAATTCAAATTACCTGACGGTTCTTTGGCCACTTTACAGAAAGGTGCGAGTATAACCATTGGTGATTTCGAAACTACTCGCGAAGTTGATTTACATGGTAAGGCATTTTTTGAAGTCACTAAAAATCCAAATAAGCCATTTATAGTCACTACAAACAATGCGAGTATTCAAGTACTGGGAACATCATTTCTTGTAAATGCGCCCGAGAATGACGCATCTGTAGAAGTGATGGTGAGCACTGGAAAAGTAGCTTTTGCACAGCGCCCGGAGCTTTTCGGAAGTTATGCACTCAAGATCGATCTTGTCAAAGGAGAGATGGGGATCATTAAGTTGGGAGAGAAAGGAATCAAGAAGAAAAACATCAAGGATCAGAATCATTTGTCTTGGAAGACAAAAGACGTTTCATTCAAAAAATCCAAGCTTAGTGAAGTATCCAATATGGTTTCTGATATGTATGATGTAAGCTTTTCTTTTGCTGGAGTGGAAGCAGGAAACTGTACACTTACTGCTCAGTTTGAGGATAAAAATCCAGTTGAAATGGCCGATATTATTGCGAAAACTTTTGATTTTGAAGTGAAGCAAGTAGGCACGGAATTTATCTTCTCAGGGGCTGGTTGCCAGTAAATTAAGCTGAAATTTGAGCTGCTATCGCAGCTTTTACTTGCTTGAACACTTCAGAATTCTTTTCAGGATTCGTAAATATTTCCAGTATCACAGCGCCTTTGCTTTTATTTAATAAAGACATACTTTCCTCAGTTGATTTTAGATCATCGGCCGTGAAATATTCCATTTCATACTCTGCAGCTGTGTACTTTGCAGTATGTGAATGACGCGTTTCGAAATGCTGCTCCAACTCTGGTAAACTAGAAGGTCCTCCAATCAATCTAAATATGCCACCACCTTGATTGTTGAAAATGATGATTTTCAATTTTTCAAGCGAATACCCATGAAAGAAGGCATTACGATCGTAGAAGAAACTCAAATCTCCAGTGAGTAAATAAGTTGGCTTTTCCGAGACCAAAGCATTCCCAACAGCAGTTCCGTTGGTCCCATCTATACCACTTGTGCCACGGTTTGCGAATATTTCCACAAACTGATTTGGTTGAGGCAGGAGGTTAGCATATCTCACGGGCATGCTATTCGCCAAGTGAAGATCTATTTGGCTTGGTAGACTTTTTAGAACAAAATTAAAAGCTGAGTATTCACAGAATGAGACTTTGTTCAGGGTTGTTGCTAGAGCATCTGCGATTTTGGCTTCAAGACCAAACCATGAATTATTGAAGGATTCTTCAATCTTTGGAAGATCAGCAATATTGTCAATGGCAAGTTTTAGAAATTCCTTAGGTGAGCAAGACAAGAGATGAGTCAAAGATTGATAAGTATCTGGAGAGCCATCAGTTTGCTCCACGTGCCAATGTGTCTTTGGTTGATTCTTTCTGAGGAAAAGTTTGAGATTTTTGGATATCACAGACTTACCCAAAGTAATCAGCAAATCTGGTTTTAAAGAGTCAACTAATTCATTGTCAGAATTAGCAAGGAAATGATCTTGGTGACGAATGATTTTATTACCTGTGATATTCGATATCACATCAGCAACAATCACCGCTTTTTCGCTTAGCGAAATAAGGCTATCAGATAAAAGTGCATCTGAAGGCATTTGGCCAGCTACAATAAGTACCCGCTTTGCATTTGCCCAGTGCCTTTTTAATGAAGCAAAATCCAAAGTTGTGATCAGCGACTCACGCTTGATGATTTTTATATCCTTAGAGAATTCTAACTGCTGATCTTTCGTAGGATAAAATGGTTCACGGAACGGCACATTGATATGGACAGGTCCAGAGTTGGTATCAACTGAACGATTAATAGCTTCGTTGATCAGTCTTATATATTCCCATTCACTGTCTATATTGTCAGGAATTGGGAGCTGATAAGTGCCCCTCACAAAATTCGATAGCGATCCGAATTGATGGATGGTTTGGCCATCTCGTTGACCGTGCCATTCGGAAGGTCTATCCGCTGATAGCACTATGAGCGGAATCCTTTGGTAGAAAGCTTCAGCTATTGCTGGAGCATAATTCAAAAGAGATGTCCCAGATGTACAGCAAAGCACAACAGATTGTTTGAGCTTCTGTGCAATCCCTAGCGCAATGAAGCCTGCAGAACGTTCGTCTACAATGTTGTAAGTTTTGATATCAGGATTACGTGCAAAACTAATGGTGAGAGGAGCATTGCGTGACCCAGGCGAAAGAATGACATGCTGTATGCCCTTTTTGGAAAAAATTAAGGAAGTATCAAAGATCGTTTGGTTCATCATGACTTGATCACAGAAAGGAGTGTGTGCATCTTATTTTCGGTTTCAATAAACTCCTTTTCAGGATTAGAATCTGCTGTAATTCCTGCCCCTGCAAATAGTCTAGCTTTCTTTCCTTTGATCTGCATGCATCTGAGATTTACAAATAGGTCACTCGATTGAGAAATCCCTACTGGCCCAAGAAACCCAGCGTATAGACCTCTATCATACGCTTCATGAGCACTTATGAATGAATTGGCTTTGTTACGTGGGTAACCACAAACCGCTGAGGTAGGATGGAGCAACTCCAGCATTGTACTACCTAAATTAGGATAGTTAGTCGCTTCCATGTCTACAGTAAATGAAGTTTTCAAATGAGCGAGATTTCCTGCTTTAATCGTCTTCGGACCTACTTCGTCAAACGCTCTAAGTCTTATCGTCTTAAAGCAATCTATGACGTATCTACTCACCATCGCTTGTTCTTCAATTTCTTTTTGCGTCCAAGCTATGTCACTCAGCGATTGGTCTTCCTCTACAGTCTGCGTCCCAGCTAGTGCGTCTGTAGCGAAATATTGATTGTCTCTTAAGCTAATCAGTCGTTCCGGTGTTGCTCCCATCCATATGCCATAATCTTCTGTATTAGCAAAGTAGCAAAATGCTGAAGGGTATTTTGTGGTTAGTTTCAGGAAAGTATCCAAAAGATCAAAATCCGTATCTAGATCAAAATCCGCAAAACGAGAGAGAACGACTTTGTCCATTTCACCTTGGAGAATACGCTCAACAGCTTCCTTTACGATTTCGCGGTAATCTGATGTGTGACTTTGCCTTTCATACTTTCCGGAGGCATTCTTTTGACCATCAGACTTTAATAAAAATTCCTCAATCTCAGAAGAGGTTACTCTTGGGTTAATTTGGCAAGAAACCTTATCAGAGTTGAAGTGAATCATTATATCACCTTTGAGCACCAAAGGATTTATAGGGTGATTCACTCTATATGGATTGATTAGAAAACAGTCGGTAAGATTTTCAAATTGCTGTCCCTTTAAATGTTCGGGCGTTTGCAGGCTAATGAGCGTAGTAACGTCAGTAGTGTTTGGCAATCTCCAAGTTGCAATAGGATAGCCACTGGCTATGGCTTTTCTAATTAACTCGAAAGCTTCAGTAAGATTCCTTACGTTTAATGAATGCTGCTGACTAATTACCTTCATTTTTTATGATCCAATATTGCCATAGTGATTTTGCTGATGGTAATCAGTTGGCCGGCCTCATTAGTGATCCTGATCTCCCAAAGGTGAGTTGATTTGCCGATATGAATAGGAGTTACTTTTCCAATGACTTT
Source organism: Marinoscillum sp. (assembly GCA_047633875.1). GTDB lineage: Bacteria > Bacteroidota > Bacteroidia > Cytophagales > Cyclobacteriaceae > Marinoscillum. Next base: position 4,616 of record JBLIFO010000110.1, read on the forward strand.
ACCATCTCTTGCTGATTTCAAATGATTGGCATTAATTTCTAAGCCTACAGCGAATTGACTTTTGTCTAGCACAAGACTAGCTGCCACGCTTCCAAGGGTCTCTGCTAGGAGTACAGAAGCACCACCGTGCAAAAGTCCTAGCGACTGTTTAGTCTTTTCAGAGACTGGCATTTCCGCAACAAGGTAATCTTCACCTATTTCTACAAAGTCAATATCTAAATGTGATACAGCAGTGTTTTTGCAAAATTCGTTGAGTCCTGTGATTGTGACGTTTTTGGGAAACATAACAAGGTTTTATTCAAAAGTAATACGCCTGCTGCCAAATTCAGTAATCCTTACTGATTATTGAAAATTCTTAGAAGGTTAATCCATTTCAGAGTCATTATGTTTGCGCCCAAACCTTTTTTGACTTGAAAAAACTTTACATACTGAGACACGGCGAGACAGATTTCAATAAAAATGGAATGGTACAGGGGAGTGGTATCAATTCTTCGTTGAATGAAACAGGCAGAGCTCAATCAGAAGCTTTTTATCAAGCATATCAGCATATAGATTTTGACAAGATCTATGTCAGTGAATTGATCAGGACTAGAGAGACTGTAGATAAGTTTATACTAAGGGGAATAGTAACGCAGGCATTAGTTGGTCTGAATGAGATAAGTTGGGGAGTTCAGGAAGGTCTTGCCTTTACACCAGAGAGTTCTACAGTATACCAACAAACCTGTGATGCTTGGAGTAACGGTGATTTAGAAGCAAGAATAGAAGGAGGTGAAACTCCAGCAGAAGTAGCAACACGTCAACGTATGGCAATGGATCATATCTTGGCTTCCGAAGGATCAACAATTCTCATAAGTACGCATGGTCGCGCAATTCGCATTCTGCTATGTACTTTGTTAGGTTATCCTCTACAAATGATGACAAACTTTGGTCATAATAACACGGGCGTATATGTTTTGAATTGTATAGGAAGTGTTTTTTCCATCGAGACTTTCAATGATACGAGTCATTTGGGTAAGATCTAGATTGATTCTTTGATTTGAAAATTGAAGAGTATCTTCCTTTATGGGAAATCATAGATTAAATTAATAATTCAAAAGCTGCATTATGAAAAGAATAAATTCAATCCTGTTTTTCATAATGGTAGTTGTATCTGGTTTTGGTATAAGCTGTGAGGAGGAAGGAATATCTGGCACATGTGGTGGATGCCCTAGTGATTCGGTGTGGTCAGTTTTTGGGTCAGATCAATGTTATGAAACAAGAACGCAATGTGAAGCAGCTGAAACAGGCGACTGTATTATTTGTAATTGATCAAGTCTCTGCTTGATATTTAAACTTTTGGTTTTAAATGATTAGCATCATAATACCTACGTTAAATGAAGCTGAATTTATAAGCAATTTGCTTCAGCTACTAACGAAACAGTCAGGAGAAAGTAAAATTGAAGTGATCATCGTAGATGGTGGAAGTACAGATGGCACACTAGATATTATCTCAAATTTCACTGATATAAAGGTCATCCATAGTGAAGTTGCTTCTAGGCCTGTGCAACTGAACCTTGGTGCGCAGGTAGCTCAATTCAACATCTTCTATTTCCTTCATGCCGATGTAATTCCACCAAACACATTTTATGAGGATATTGTAGATGCCAGCAAGAGGTCAAGTGTTGGGGGTTATCGCTACAGATTTGACTCAGGACATTGGCTTCTCAAAATCAATGCTTGGTTCACGAGGTTTCCTATGATGTGGTGTAGGGGAGGTGATCAGTCTATGTTTATCAAAAAGTCTCTTTTTGATGAGTTGGGTGGATATAATGAGTACTATTCTGTCTTAGAAGATTTTGATATTATTCGTCGGGCCAAAGAACATTACGACTATTTTATCATTGCGAAAGATGTAATCGTTTCTCCGCGTAAGTATGTCCATAATGGTTACTTCAAGGTTCAGATGGTTAATTTGAAAGCGTTTAGGATGTATCGAAATGGTGTGGAACCGGATAAAATCAGAGCTTTTTATAAGAAAGCTCTTAGCCTAAAGAATTATTGAATAGATCAAAAACTAGATTATGAAACTAACTGTACTTGGTTGTGGAGATGCTTTTGGCTCTGGCGGCCGATTCAATACAAGTTTCCATTTAGAGAGTCAGCATCATCAGATACTTGTTGATTGCGGAGCTTCCACTTTGATTAGGATCAAGCAACTTGGTCTAGATGTATCTGCAATAGATACCATCATTATCACACATTTTCATGGGGATCATTATGGAGGAATTCCCTTCTTAGTCCTGTCGAATCAGATAGAGTATGAAAGAAAAATACCACTAACTATTATAGGCCCGAAAGACATTAAAAGTAAGGTGTATGAATTGCAGGAAGCGTTATATCCGGGGACATCCACCATACTAGATCACTTGGATATTACATTCCTCGAGTTTAGAACCGAAGATTGGATCACTCATCAGGACTTGGAGTTGTACGCGGCATCAGTTAAGCATTCACCTCCATCAGATCCTCATGGTGTGAAATTGAAAGTAGATGGGGAAATATTTGCTTTTTCTGGCGATACAGAATGGTGCGATTCACTAGTTGACCTTGCTGATGAGGCGGATCTATTTATTATCGAATCAAACAATCTAAATGAAGATACGCCTGGACATCTTAGTCATGCGACCATTAAGAAAAATCTAGATAAACTAAAAGCTAAGCAGATTTACCTTACTCACATGGGCAATGAAGCTTTCGAGTCGCACGACCTCAGCTTACCGAAATTAGCAGATGGAATGATCATACAATTTTAGTTTACATCGCTAAGTGTTTGTAAATATTGATCAATGAATTCCGATTTCCTCTTTAGTCGATATTGCATAATCCATCGTGGGTGAGGGACCACTTTGATCTCATTAAAGTAGTGATGTTTTTGATTTAGAGATTCAAGGAATTTCAAGTTTTGACCTTGACCAATACAGATCGCAAAGTTTGTGTTTAGAGGAAACTTCAGTTGATTCACTATTTGCTCATTTGCATATGTTTCAAAAATTGGCTTCCAATTGGGTATGTCATAATAGTTCAGGTTTTTATCTTCTTTTACATATCCCAAAGGAGATAAGGCAGTGAAATAGAAGCTAGCATAGAAACGATCAGCACCTCCATAGGCTTCAATCATCTCATACATGAAATTGCTTGACAGCTCAGCTCTAAGTGCAAATGAGTGTTCTAAGTCGAGTTTCTCAGTAAGCTTGATGGGGTCGGTGAAGGGAATACCTGTAATGCCACCACCGAAGCGACCGGGATTTATTCCGAACAAGGCAATTCGTTGGTTTTCGTCACTATAAAATTTATTATAAAAAATACTTGAAACGGTCAGTGCCTGCTCATCTTTGTAAGGATTCAAAACTCCAACTTCCTTAGGTAATCCTGAAGGCGGTGACAGTGATTTATTGAATGCGATGATTCGCTCTGCAATGCTCATTTGTGAAAGTTAGCCAATGTCTAGAAATAATATATACTACATTATCTATAAGCCTTATAAGGTGCTCACACAGTTTACCAACGAAGGTGAAAACCCTGGCTTAGCTTCCGTATATACGCTTCCAAAGGACGTCTATCCAGTAGGTAGATTAGACTTAGACAGTGAAGGTCTTCTCATACTTACGAATGATAAATCATTGAATGCTAAACTATTACATCCTGATCAACAGCATTTTCGTTCGTATTGGGTAGAGGTGGAAGGTGTGCCTTCGGAGGCTTCTCTGAATCAAATGCGAGCAGGTCTTGAAATCAATATAAAAGGAGCTTATCAAACATTGCCTTGTGAAGTTAAGGTGATAGACACACCTGGCGTTGAAGAGCGCACCCCTCCAGTCAATAGCTTAAAACATCCAGTTAGGAGTTGGTTGGAAATCAAACTTTCTGAAGGAAAAAACAGACAAGTGAGAAGAATGACCGCATCTATTGGACATCCCACGCTAAGATTGATTCGTGTAGCTATTGAAGACCTAATGGTTTTCCCACTGAAGCCTGGTGGCATCACTCAAATCTCTGAAAAAGCACTTTACAAGAAGCTGAAAATAATTGATTGATTCCTTTTTGATCACCAAGAATAGGTTGCTTTTAGTGCACGCGTCTTGTGAAAAATCTCATTGTCTTTCTTAAACCATCCTTAAGAAGGATTAAATAAAGCACCGTATTCATTAGCCAAAGCATTGCCACATTGAAATACACGGTATCAAAATGCCAAGAACCTATGATTTTCTCCGAAGCATAGAAATGTGCCCGACCATAATGACTGACTGGTTCTTTGAAAATCGGATCTTTACGTTGGACTAAATGATCACCTGATCTAACTAGTTTATTGAATTCATTGCGATTTTCCACAAGGCTTTCGATGCTTTCATTAAAGTGCGATTTCTTTAATTGATACAACTCTTCTTTACCCAATGTGGCTGATAAATTAGCGTAGACTTCATCATTTTGTGCGACTGCCACACGGTACTTTTCTTGAAACAGGTCCTGAATATTTACTAGATAGGTTAGAAACCTACGGCCCGTAGAATTTGTAAAAATTTCCGGGTGAAATGCCGCAACCAAAGGAAACTCTCTCAGACTGTATTGATCTTTTATTTGGGTGTATGCATTTGCAATCATCTTAAACTCTTGATCATATGCAGCATAGTTCAAGCTGTCCCTCATGATCGATTCGGTGATTTTTCGCATCTCTGGTATCAGATACGACCTTTGAAAAGAATTCTGGCTCATTTCCTTTTCAGCTTTAAAGAAATGCTTCTGATAGTCGTTATGTTTGAACTGTGCCACGGCCATTGCTTCATAAGCCCATCTAGATGCCATTATATCTCCAACGATTGGCACATTGGATTGCTTAGCGATGCTACTATGTAGCTCGTCAAATTTGATCATAGCACCACCTAGAAGTAGTTGTGGAACCAAAATGAAAGGTATAAGAATGTAAATAGTAATAATAGAGTTGAGAGAAGCGGAAATATTCAATCCTACCAGATTAGCAAAACAA
>JBLIFO010000111.1:0-9578 GCA_047633875.1 Marinoscillum sp.
TGTTTATTACGTAGTAGTTGCTAACAAAAAACGACGATTGAAACGTGCAACGATCTAATACATACATTATATTATTTTCGATCATTCTGACAATAGTGTTGGGTGGTCTGTTGTCTCTTGCCTCTGTAGGACTTAAGCCTGCCCAAGATGAGCAAGTAGAGCTTGATACTAAAAAGAAGATTCTGGGTGCTGTGATGGATATTTCATCTGTAAAGGATCCAAAAGAATTGCTTGCTCTTTATGAGAAAAAAGTTCAATCACTGGTTGTGGATTACAAAGGTGACGTGGTTACCACTGATAAAAAGGGTAATCCTATCACAGCTGAAAAGGTGAATATCCAGAAGAACTATCGATTCCCTAAAGAAGAGAGACTTTATCCGATTTTTAAATTTATGAGTGAATCAAATGATGGGGAGGTAGAAGCTTACATTTTTCCAATGTTTGGTGCTGGTCTTTGGGATTGGATCTCAGCATATTTGGCAGTCGAAACCGACTTGAACACAATCAAAGGTATTGCTTTTGATCATAAGCAGGAAACTCCAGGACTTGGTGCGAGAATCACCTCTGAGGTAGTTCAAGATAGATTTGTTGGTAAGAAGATCTATGACCAATCTGGCATGCTTATGTCTGTTGAGATGGTTAAAGGAGAAGGAAATCAAGGGTTAACTGCTCATCAAGTGGATGGGATGTCAGGAGCAACTCTTACAGGAAAAGGTGTAAATCAGATGTTGAAAAATTATTTGAGTTACTACGAAGCCTATATTAATAAAATTAATTCGAACAATACCAGCTTAGCGCTGAACTAATAAAAGGTTACTTATGAGTACTGAAACATTAGAGTCACCAGCCGTAAAAGAGAAAAAGCCAGCGGAACTTTTATTGTCAAAAAGGAGGAGAAAGATTGTCTCTGACCCGTTGAACGAAGACAATCCGATAACCATTCAGGTTCTTGGGATTTGTTCAGCTTTGGCTATTACAATTAAGATGGAACCTACTTTGGTGATGTCGATTGCTGTTATAGCGGTAATTGTATTTTCTAATTTGATTATTTCTCTAATGAGAAATTTGATTCCTGGAAGAGTTCGAATTATTGTTCAATTGGCAGTAATAGCCACATTAGTAACACTCGTAAGTGAAGTGTTAAAGGCTTATTACTTTGATATGTACAAGGTGTTGGGAGCATTTGTTGGGTTGATCATTACAAACTGTATCGTAATGGGACGTCTTGAGGCATTTGCTATGGCAAATAAGCCATATGATTCGGTTCTTGATGGTCTTGGTAGCGGTTTCGGTTATTCTTGGATCATTCTAGTAGTCGCTTTCTTTAGAGAACTATTTGGTTCAGGGTCAATATTTGATTTTAAAGTATTTGAAGCAATTGGGCTTCCTAATTTCCCTAATAATGGTTTGATGGTAGATTCTATTGGAGCATTTATAGTGTTAGGTATCTTGATTTGGGTACAAAGGTCTAAAACGGGATACGTAGAACATTAAGCAATAAAGATTATGGATATTTTCAATATAGCTCTCAGAGCAACTTTTATCGACAATATGATCTTTGCCTATTTCTTAGGCATGTGTTCATTCCTTGCGGTTTCGAAGAAAGTTTCAACTGCATTTGGCCTTGGTCTGGCTGTTATTTTCGTTTTAACGATTACAACACCAGTAAACTGGCTGTTGCAAGAATATGTGCTTAAAGAAGGAGCTCTTTCATGGTTGGGTTCAGACTTTGCATCAATTGATCTTACCTTTTTGCAATTCATCATGTTTATCGCGGTAATTGCTTCTATGGTTCAACTAGTAGAAATGGTTATAGAGAAGTTTTCACCTGCTCTATATGGATCTTTGGGTATTTTCTTGCCATTGATCGCTGTAAATTGTGCAATCTTAGGTGCTTCACTTTTTATGGTTCAAAGAGATTATACCATTGCTCAAGCAACAGCTTATGGTTTCGGATCTGGTTTCGGCTGGTTCCTTGCGATTATCGCATTGGCGGCTATACGCGAGAAACTAAAATATTCAAGTGTGCCAAACGGTTTAAAAGGGCTTGGTATCACAATGTTAATTACCGGCCTTATGGGATTAGCTTTCAAATCGTTCATTGGAATTGCATTATAATATTTGGACAACTTAAGAATTAAAAGCCTGGTCAAATGACGAGGCTTTTTTTATATACACCAAACTCAATATGTACTTTCAGTCATTAATTCGGTATTTTTTAAGAGGACTTCTTTTGGTTACTCCAGTGAGCCTTACGGTTTACATAATTGTAGAGTTAGTTAGATGGGTAGATAGCTGGTTACATATTCCAATCCCTGGCGTAGGGATATTGACTGTACTTTTTACAACCGCCTTAATCGGTTATCTAGCCAACACCATGTTGGCAAAGCCACTTTTTAAGTTTGTAGGCTTGATGCTTGAGAAAATTCCCTTGGTCGGATTTCTCTATTCTTCGATCAATGATTTGGTTACTGCTTTTGCAGGAGATACCAAGAAATTTGACACACCAGTGTTGGTTCCTTTTGATGGTCAAGGTTTCTTGTACAAGCCTGGATTTATCACTCAAAAGGATTTGAGTTCAATAGGTTTACCAGGAATGGTCACAGTTTATATGCCACATTCTTACAATTTTTCCGGCAATGTTTTCGTTGTGGATGCCAAGTGTTTGGTGGCCTTGGATGGAAGCAATACAGACTTAATGAAATACATAGTGTCAGGTGGTGTATCTGGCTCAATGCATAAAAAACAGTAAATAATTTTGTTTTTATTTAGAAGATAAGTCAAACAATTCTTGTTATTGCTAATAATAAGTTGATAATTTTGTTCTCTAAATAAATGGAGTTGAACACATTCATCACCGTACATTCTTGTATTAGTAGGCAAAGGTCTCCGAGGCGCTCTGCCTAATCTTATCTTCATGGTCACTTATGTAGTGACTTTTTCTAACTTGTTTATTCTTTACTTTTTTCAACTATACCAATGGACAAATTTGTTGTATCGGTAGCCGATGCATCACAAGTACACTTTGCACAAGAAATTTGCGATTTAATCGCAGATAGTGCTGCCAAACGCGGAACTGGAATCGCAAGAAGAACTGAAGAATACATTCAGACCAAACTAACTGAAGGTAAGTCGGTGATCGCTGTGACTAAAACCGGAAAGTTGGCTGGTTTTTGCTACATCGAAACATGGGGTCATGGTAAGTATGTGGCTAACTCAGGACTCATTGTTCATAACGACTATCGTAATAATGGACTTGCTTTCGCTATTAAGGCACGTGCTTTTAAACTGTCCAGAGAAAAGTACCCTGATGCTAAGCTTTTTGGACTTACTACAAGCATGGCCGTAATGAAAATCAATTCGGATCTTGGTTACAGGCCAGTAGTTTTCTCAGAACTGACAGATGATGAGTCCTTTTGGAAAGGCTGTAGTAGCTGCGTGAATTATGACATACTGACAAGAAAAGACAGACAACATTGCCTGTGTACTGGGATGCTTTACGATCCAGAAGATAAAAAACGCAAGTGGAAGCAGCGAGGTAAAATGATACAAGAGAAATTAATGAAGTGGAAATCAAAAGTTGAAGTAAAATGAGTGGAGTTAAGAAAGTAGTGCTGGCGTTTAGTGGCGGATTGGATACTACCTATTGTTCTCTTTATCTGAAAGATTTAGGATATGAGGTTCATACAGTAACAGTTAATACGGGCGGTTTTTCAGATGAGGAATTGGCTTGGATGTCGTCAAGATCACTTGAGTTAGGTGCTGCTAGTCATCAGAATGTAGATGTCACCAATGATTTTTATCAAAACTGTATTAAATATCTTATTGCTGGTAATGTATTGAAAAACAACACCTATCCACTTTCTGTAAGTGCAGAGCGATCCTTTCAAGCGACTGCCATAGCCAAAGCGGCTAAAACACTTGGGGCTGATGCGATTGCTCATGGGAGCACGGGAGCAGGCAATGATCAGGTACGTTTCGATATGATCTTCAATATCCTATGCCCAGAAATGGAGATTATTACTCCTATTCGAGACAAAAGACTTTCCCGTGAGGAAGAAATTAGCTTCCTAGTACAGCGCGGAGTAAAGGGTACATGGGAGAATAGCTTATATTCTATTAATCAAGGACTTTGGGGTACATCTGTAGGTGGTAAAGAAACACTTACATCGGATACTATGCTTCCGGAGGAAGCATTTCCAAGTCAGCTTATTGAGAAAGAAGCCCAGACGATAACGATTGGTTTTGAGAAAGGTGAGCCGGTAAGCCTCAATGGTAAGTTAACCTCACCAATTGAAGTTATAGTGGCGCTTAACAAGCTTGCAAGCAAATATGCGATCGGAAGAGATATACACGTGGGTGATACTATTATAGGGATCAAGGGACGTGTTGGGTTTGAAGCAGCGGCTCCTTTGATTTTAATCAAAGCCCATCATACGCTAGAAAAGCATACGCTTACTAAGAATCAATTGCTCTTCAAAGATCAATTGTCTCTGTCCTACGGGAACTTGCTTCATGAAGGACATTATTTGGATCCAGCATTAAGAGATATTGAGGCATTTTTCTCGAGCACACAGCAGAAGGTAACTGGAGAGGTAAAAGTGAAGCTTGCGCCTTATCGTTTCTATGTAGAAGGAATCGTTTCTGAAAATGATCTAATGCAGTCTTCCTTTGGGAAATATGGCGAAATGAACAATTCATGGAGTGGAGATGATGTGAAAGGCTTTTCTAAAATATTTGGAAACCAAAACATGATTTATCACAAGGTCCACCAAACGCATGACTAAAATTAAAGCAGGCATATATGGTGCTGCTGGCTACACTGCTGGTGAATTGACTAGAATCTTGATTAATCAGGGATCGGTGGAATTGGTACAAGCGCAGAGTGAAAGCCAAGCAGGGAAACTAGTAAGCGCCACACATTTAGACCTGCTGGGCGAGCTAGATTTGGTCTTCTGCGAATCTTTGGATTATTCTGAGCTTGACGTCCTATTCCTATGTAAAGGTCATGGAGATTCTAGGAAATTTCTCAAAAGCACTCAGCTGCCAGATAGTCTTAAGGTTATTGATTTAAGCAATGACTATCGGCTATCGGCTACAGCAGAGGGATTTGTATACGGGCTTCCTGAACTGAATCGGGATAAGATTGTGCAATCAAATAGAATAGCTAATCCTGGATGTTTCGCTACTTGCATACAACTTGGTTTGTTGCCTGCAGCCGCTGCTGGTATTATCAAATCTGAGATTCATACGACAGGCATCACCGGTTCTACAGGTGCTGGTCAATCGCTTTCTCCTACTTTGCATTTTTCATGGAGAGATGGAAACATGAGCGTTTACAAGGCATTTTCGCATCAGCATTTGGATGAAATAGGTGAAAGCTTGACTCAGCTTTCTGGCAATCAGCATGAACTGAATTTTATTCCCTTTAGAGGAAATTTCACTCGTGGCATAATTGCGACATCCTATTTTGAATGTGATCTCAGCGAGGATGAAGTCAGGTCTATTTATTCTGAATATTATAAAAATCATCCGTTCACACACAGTATTTCAGTCAATCCTGATTTGAAAATGGTGGTGAATACGAACAAGGCATTGGTTTATGTTCAAAAGCATGATCATAAACTTTTGGTGATTTCTATTATCGATAATTTACTAAAAGGTGCTTCTGGTCAGGCAGTTCAAAACATGAACTTGCTCTTTGGACTGGATGAAGTCACCGGGCTTAATTTAAAAGCGTCAGCATTTTAATATGGATTTACTTTCGAAAAATATCGCTATTCTTGGGGCAGGTAATTTAGGGATGGCAATAGGTCAAGGACTGGTTGAGAGCAAGTTGAAAAAGGCAGCTGACATATACATGACCCGTCGCAATCCGAGTCATTTGTCGCATTTGGTAAAAGATGGTTACCAAATTATAAAGGACAATCAGGAAGCTGTCAAAAATTCCCAAATTGTTCTACTCTGCGTACAGCCAAAACAACTGGTGAAACTCCTTGGAGAGATCGAGAGTGTTTTAACTAAAGATCACCTTCTAGTCTCAGTTATCACAGGTGTGTCAATTAGTGAAATTAAAAGCCATATCAAGCTGCATGTGCCTGTTGTTCGAGTTATGCCAAATACGGCCATTGCCATTGGTGAATCTATGACCTGTATCAGTGCTGATGATAGTCCTGAAAACGCAATTGCAGTGCAGAAGATCTTCGACACTTTGGGTAAGACATTGGTGATAGAAGAGAAACTAATGCAAGCAGCCACTGTGCTAGGGGCAAGTGGAATAGCTTTTTTTATGAGATACTTGAGAGCAGCCACTCAGGGGGGAATTCAAATGGGCTTCCATGCAGAGGATGCGCAATTGATTGCAGTACAAACTGCAAAAGGTGCTGCTTCGCTAATTTTAGAAAACGGGTTGCATCCAGAAGTTGAAATAGATAAAGTGACAACACCAGAAGGCTGCACGATAGCCGGACTAAATGAAATGGAACATCAAGGATTAAGTTCTGCGCTGATTAAGGGGTTGATGGTGTCCTATGAGAAAATTAAAAACATTCGTTAGATGAAGCATTTTACAAGCGTTCATGACGTAGCTAACCTCGATGAATTGGTACAGCTCGGCCTTGACCTTAAGGCTAATCCCTATGCCTTTAAATCATTGGGTGTCAATAAAACATTAGGATTATTATTCTTCAACTCAAGCCTCCGTACAAGGATGAGCACCCAAAAGGCAGCTCAAAATTTGGGTATGAATGTCATGGTGATGAACGTCGGTCAAGATTCTTGGCAACTGGAGATAGAAGAAGGCGTGATCATGAATGGTGATAAGGCAGAACACATAAAAGAAGCTGCTGCAGTCCTTGGTCAGTATTGCGATGTGCTTGGAGTACGTTCGTTTCCCTCATTGCAAAACAGAGAAGATGATTATCAGGAGAAGATTCTCTCATCATTTTTAAAGTATACAGGGAGTCCAATTGTTAGCCTGGAATCCGCGACCTTACATCCCTTGCAGTCCCTTGCAGATTTGATGACAATCGAGGAAATCAAAACGGTGCAAAATCCTAAAGTAGTATTGAGCTGGGCGCCCCATATTAAAGCTTTGCCTCAGGCAGTTGCCAATTCATTTTCTCAGTGGATGACAGCTACTGATTTTGATTTTACCATTACACACCCAAAGGGATATGATCTAAATCCAAAATTTACTAAAGGAGCTAAGATCAATTTTGATCAAGATGAAGCATTGAAAAATGCTGATATCGTTTATGTCAAAAACTGGTCTTCTTATCAGGATTACGGGAAAGTAGGTCAGGATAGTTCATGGCTAATAGATCAGAAGAAACTGAAGAATACAAATGATGCTAAAGTAATGCATTGTCTTCCTGTTCGCAGGAATGTGGTGATTGCAGATGATGTGCTAGATTCACCAAGCTCTATTGTGATCCAGCAAGCAGGCAACAGGGAATTCAGTGCCCAAGCGGTATTAACAAAGATATTAGAGCAAATTTAAGATCATGGTCAAAGAGCAATTAAGTGTTTTCAAAATAGGAGGAGCGGTACTTGAAGATGCCACCATGCGTGCGAATTTCATCAATGGATTTGCTGCCATTCCAGGAAAGAAAATACTTATTCACGGTGGAGGTCGAACAGCTTCTGCACTTTCTGAGCGGCTGGGTATCGCTACAAAAATGGTAGAAGGCAGACGTGTTACTGATGATGACACCATCGATATCGTAACTATGGTCTACGGTGGCTTGGTCAATAAGCGATTGATCGCCAGTCTACAGGCAAAAGGACTCAATGCGCTTGGTCTTACTGGAGCTGATGGAAATCTGATCACTTCCAAAAAACGACCAGAGGCTGATGGAGTGGATTATGGTTGGGTAGGAGACCCAGTTGCTGTGAATGCGCCCTTATTATATAGTTTAGTCGAACAGGGAGTAGTACCAGTACTTGCACCGCTCACTCATGATGGCGCAGGTAATTTATACAACACCAATGCAGATACGATAGCCTCTACCGTCGCTGTGGCCCTTACTGAAATGTATGAGGTTAATCTGATTATGACCTTTGAAATGGAAGGTGTCATGCTAGATCTCAATGATCCAAATTCATTGCTAGAAGAGATTAGATTTTCGGATTATCAAACACTAAAGGAAACAGGTAAAATCCATGGAGGCATGCTTCCCAAACTAGAAAATGCATTTAAAGCTATTCAGGATGGGGTAAAAGTGGTTCGAATATGTAAGTTTGATCAAATTAATACGGATCATGGCAGCTTCCTTCAGATATAACACTGACCAACTTCATCAAGAAGCTGTCAAATTACTTTCTACGTTGATAGAAACGCCGAGTTTTAGTAAGGAAGAGGACAAGACTGCTGACATTATCCAACAATATTTCACGACCCAAGGGATTGAAACCGAGCGAAGTGGGAATAACGTTTGGGTGAAAAATCAATATTATGATTCGACTAAAGAAACCATACTTCTCAACTCTCATCACGACACTGTAAAACCGAATGCTGGATATACCAATTATCCTTTCGAAGCTATAGAGAAAGATGAAAAACTCTTCGGGCTGGGTAGCAATGACGCAGGAGCCTCATTAGTGTCACTGATTATGACATTCCTTTACTTTTACACGCAGACGAACTTAAAGTACAATTTGATATTTGCGGCAACAGCTGAAGAAGAAATCTCTGGATCAGGTGGTATCGCCAGCATATTGGAACAATTAGGTGATATCAGTTTTGGTATCGTGGGAGAGCCCACGCTAATGGATATGGCAGTATACGAAAAAGGACTGATGGTTCTTGATTGCTATGCTCAAGGGACAGCAGGACATGCCGCGCGTGATGAAGGCAATAATGCTATCTACGAAGCTATCAAGGATATTCAGTGGTTTATGACATTCGATTTTCCCATTGCTTCTGAATCGCTTGGGGCGATCAAGATGTCTGTCACCATGATTGATAGTGGTATCCAGCATAATGTCATTCCAGATGTTTGCCACTATGTAGTAGACGTGAGAACCACGGATGCTTATTCTAATGAAGAGACATTGTCGATTATCAAAGAGAATATCTTATCAAGAGTAGAGGAGCGATCTACAAGATTGCAGCCATCCCGTATTACGAAAGATCATGATTTAGTGAAGGCGGCTGTAGCTTTGGATATCAGATTATTTGGTTCACCTACCATGTCAGATCAAGCACTTATTCCTTTTCCTACCGTAAAAATTGGCCCAGGAGATTCCAATCGCTCACATATGGCAGATGAGTATGTGTACATAAATGAAATCAAGGACGGGATCATGGGCTATCTCATGTTACTAAACAAACTATTTAAATCAGCAGAATGAAGCTTTGGCAGAAATCCACTGACGTAGACAAACGAGTAGAATCTTTCACCATTGGCAATGACGCGGAGTTGGATCTGGTACTTGCACCGTATGATGTGCTCGGCTCTTTGGCTCATATACAAATGCTCCAAAGTATCGATCTCTTGACTAAAGAGGAATATGAAGCTTTGTCAGCAGAACTTAAAGTTCTTTACCGTTCAGCTCAAGAAGGAACATTAGTCATC
>JBLIFO010000112.1:0-9512 GCA_047633875.1 Marinoscillum sp.
CTTATTTCTGATACTTCTTCCTTATATCCTGCCTCGCCGAAATAATCTATTGGAACTGGATGGTAGCAGTCAATCGGGCGTGTAATTAATATGACTTTGATGCCGAGCTGCAATAATTCAGCTTCTAGCAATTGAATTGCTTTCAAAAACTGCTCTTTGGAAATATGCGAGTAAATCATTGCCCCTGAAGGGCTAAATGGAAGGCTGATTGCTAATTCCTCATTCAAGTCGAATGCAACAGTGAAATCAGCATATTCGAATTTTTTGTAATTCTTATAAGACTGGGCAGAGGCATATTCATTACTTGCGTAGATCATCTATTCACCTTTTTTTAAAAAAATGTGTATCATAAAGTTACTCATGATTGAGTTTTCCGTTAGAAGTAGTTCATATAAATTGAGCCTAGATTAAGTACAATTAATTCTGTCAATTAGCATAATTGAAAAAAGCTGCCCTTGCCATTTTTATTTTTTATAGCCTGACGAGTACTGCTCAGTTATTTGACAAGCCGAATAACATGCTATTGGTCAAAAAGGGCGTGGAATCCATTTATAACATAGAGATGGATACGGCTGATATTTATATCAAAAAGGTAGAGGCTATTCTTCCTGGGCATCCTGCAGTGCCGATGATGCGGGCTTTGAAAATACTTTGGAAATACATCCCAATAGTGACCGCAGACACCATATTTCGTGATTTCACTTACGAACTAAGAGAAGTGATTCGTTTGTCAGCTGCCATGGATGGAGGTAGGCAATCCCATCCTGAGGCTATTTTCTTTGAAATGTCTGCTCGAGGATTGCTGGCTGAGTATTATGCAGATGAAGGACAATATATGAAAGCGCTAAGCGAGGCTGGTAAAGCCTATGATTTGGTGAAAAAGGGATTTGAACTATCGGAAAGTATACCCGAGTTTTTGTTGACTAGCGGAGTTTACAATTACTTTCGCGAAAAGTACCCTGAGAAATACCCCATATACAAGCCATTTCTTTGGTTTTTCAAAAGTGGTAATACCAAATTGGGGCTAGAGCAAATTCACGAAGCGACTGAAAAAGCTGTACTTACTAACGTAGAAGCATATATCTACATGGGCTATATCTATCTCCGCTATGAATATCAGCCAAAAAAAGCTCAGCAATATCTTTGGGAGATAAATAGAAAGTATCCAAACAACATCTACATTCAAACTAAACTTTTAGAGTCGTTGGCGAATCCTAAGGACTTTGCAAAGGCGCCTATTAATATGATCACTGAGCTCATTGCTGAGAGTCGGCCATACTATAAAATGGCTGGTCATATGTATTATGGTTATTATTTGGAGAAAGTAAAAAATCAACCAAATGATGCATTCGCGTATTACAGTAAGACGCTAATGCTAGGAGGACTTATCGAAGGACATGCAGAATATTCTCGAGATATGGCAAGACTAGGACTTGCAAGGATCTATATAGCACGAGACGAAAAATCATTGGCAAGAGAGCATCTGGAGAATGTGCTTTCTGATAGCGATTCTGAGGCGCTTAAAGAAGAAGCAGAAGCTCTCCTTGATAAAATATAGATTTGACCTGTGTCCAATGAGTTCTTCACTATCCGAGACCCCACCGAAGGTTTCTATAAAGAGAAAGGCAGTAAGTTTCTGTCGTTTGCTTTTCCTATAAAGGGCGAGGAGGAGATACATCATCATCTTCAAACATTGAGAACTCAGTATTACGATGCAAGACACCACTGTTATGCGTACATCATTGGTTTAAAGGTGCAAGCCTATCGTGCCAATGACGATGGAGAACCCAATCACAGCGCTGGAGATCCCATACTAGGGCAGATTCGATCTAAAAACTTGACCAATTGTTTGGTAGTGGTAGTGCGTTATTTCGGTGGGACAAAACTCGGAGTAGGTGGACTGATTTCCGCTTATAAGATAGCCGCAGAGGATGCATTGGCTAAAGCCGAAATTCTGACTATTCATTCCCTATCGAGATTGAGTCTTTCTTTTGACTACAACGTGACCAGCGCAGTAGAGCAAATTCTCGGAGGCTTTCAACTCATCTATATAGACAAGGAATTTACCGACTCCTGCAAATTCTTAATGGATGTCTTGGATGAAGACGTCAGTATCCTCAAAGAAAAATTTGTATTGATACCTTCTGTGAAAATAGAGCAGTTGATCGATTAGATCACGTTTTTGTTTTGCAGTAGCTTATACATCTTTAGGCAGATCCAAGCGTCAGTAGCAGCATAGATTTGCTGGGCAGGGCTCAGTTCCTGTGATTCCCAATTAGAAGTTTGTTTGTTTTTGGAGATGCGCTCACCAAGGAAAATTCCAGCCAAACTTCGCATGCCTATCTGAGTAATGCCTAAAGATTTAGCAATATCATTGAGGTCTAAAAAGCCAGTAGGATTGAATGGACTGAATGCTCTCAATTCTTTCAAGTCATCACGAATACTGATGCCGATTTTCAATACAGAAGGGTCTTCCATCAGCATCTTCAAAGGTGCGATCAAACCCATTTCATTTATTCTGAAAAGGTACGCCTTGGTCAAAGTAGAAAACTGAATGAGCGCAGTGTGGTTATACTCACCCTTGTTGAAAGTGGGTTTAGTCTCTGTATCAAAGCCTAAATATGCTTCGTTTTGAAGCTCTCTGACTACTTCAAGGGCTTCTTCTTGGGTGCT
The DNA here is from genome assembly GCA_047633875.1 of Marinoscillum sp. GTDB lineage: Bacteria > Bacteroidota > Bacteroidia > Cytophagales > Cyclobacteriaceae > Marinoscillum. The sequence goes on from JBLIFO010000112.1 coordinate 2,674, forward strand.
GATGACACGGATGTCACCTTCGAATTTCGCCAATGGGAGGAGTTTGACCTCTTCTTTATCTATTGAACTTTCAAACATAAATTTATGCCTTATTGGAGTTAAGCTTTTTTATTTTATACCCAAGGTATCCTATGGTTATGGACATTATTGGGCTAATTATATTAAAAAAGCAATAAGGAGCAAATGTTAAAGTGGACACACCGAGCACGCTAGAGTGATATGCGCCACAAGTGTTCCAAGGAATCAATACAGATGTGACTGTTCCGGAATCTTCCAATGCTCTACTAAGATTCTCAGGGGCTAGTCCTTTTTGCTTGTAAATGTCTGCATACATTCTTCCTGGCACTACAATAGCGAGGTATTGATCAGAGGCGGTAATATTGAAAAAGAGACAAGTGCCAACAGTAGATGAAATCAGGGCACCAGTTGAGTTCACTTTAGAGATAATTGCACTTGCAATTCTTCTGAGCATCCCAGCACTTTCCATCACACCACCAAATACCATAGCCGTGATGATCAGCCAAATGGTGCCGAGCATTCCTGACATTCCTCCTGAACTCAGGAGGTCATTCACCAAGTCATTGTTAGTTACAATTGAAATATCTCCATATAGTGATTTCATTGTGCCAATAAAAAATCCTTCTGCGGTTGCACTTCCACCAATTTCTGCAACTAAATCTGGCTGAAAAACGATCGCGAATACTGAGCCTAACAGCACACCAACCATCAATGCTGGTATCGCGGGCATCTTTCGGAGTATCAAAGTCACAAGGACTGCAGGGACTATAAAAAGCCAACCAGAAATGTAAAATCTATCGTCTATGGCGTCAAGAATTACTTGTGTATCTACGGCTGCCCCTGTTGACGTACTCGTAAATCCAAGAATTAAGAAAATGACTAATGCGATCAGAATGGATGGCACTGTGGTGATGGTCATGTATCTAATATGCGTAAACAAGTCAGTTCCTGCCATGGCTGGGGCAAGGTTAGTAGTATCAGAAAGTGGAGACATTTTATCACCGAAATATGCACCTGATAAGATTGCACCAGCCACCATACCTTCTGAAATGCCAAGTGCTTTGCCTATGCCTATCAAAGCGATACCGACTGTAGCAGCTGTGGTCCATGAACTACCAGTAGCCAAGGAGACTATGGAGCAAACAATACATGCAGCTACCAAGAAGATTGTAGGATTGAGAATTTGTAATCCATAATAGATCATAGCAGGTACAATACCACTCAAGAGCCAAGAACCTGCCAATGAACCAATAAGGAATAGTATGAGCAAAGAAGTCATTGCTGAGCTGATACTTTTCACGATACCATCCTGAATATCGCTCCAGCGATAGCCCAGTCTGCTAGCTACTAAAGAGCCAACTGCGGCAGAAAGGATTAGTACGATCTGATTAGAGCCATCAAGAGCCGAATCACCAAAGATTCCCACATTGATGGAGAGGAGAATGATAAGAAATAGTACTGGTATAAAAGCCTCGAAGAGACTCGGATCACGCTTGATTGTCATTAATTACTTTTTTGCAAAACGAAAAGATAACACAAAATTCAAAAATGATCCTGAAGTATTAGCTCAGCTAATTCCTCACCAACCATGCTGCCAAGAGCCACGCCCATACCACCCAATCTCACACCCATATAGATCAAATCAGCAGTTTTACCAATCACAGGTTCTTTGTTTGGACCAAAAGCCATAATTCCTGACCATTTCATTTCTATTTCAAAGTCTTGATTTGGGAGAATTATTTCCTTGAGATCACAGATAAGTTTTTCTTCTATCAGTGGATTTATTCCAAAAGATGTAGTCGCTTCTTCTTCCAATGCCAGATTTCTCCCTCCACCAAATATCAATTTGCCATGATAATCTCTGAAATAGTAGTAGCCTTCATCGTAATGAAAAGTACCAGAAATGTCGGTTGGAGATTTAGGTTTTACCAGAAGAACCATTCCTCTGCCTGGTTTAAGATTTATTTTTTCCTTTAGCAAAGAATTGGTGAAGGCATTGGTGCAAACCGCTACCGCTTTAGCCTTGAAATTATAACTAGCTGTCAGTACTTTCTGATCAGTGATACCTGTCACTTCCGTACCTGTGATAATATGAATACCCAGTTGAGAGCAGTATTTCCAAAGGCTTTTGATAAGTTCACCTGTATCGAGTTGTGCTTCAAATTGATTGAAGATCAATGCACTGGTATTGCCAAACTTAAAGTCTTTGATTTTCTGGCTTTGATTAGAAAACACTGAGTCTTCAAAAATATCTGCGAGTAGCTTGTTGATTGATTCAATCCGATTCAGGTCATCGAGGTTTTTCTCACTTACCAATTCATAACCACCTTTCCGTAGAAGTCCTATATTTTTTTCACCTAGACGCTCAGCTGTTTTTTTGAGTCCACTCCAACGCTTTTTCACCAAACGAACCATTCCTTCATCACCAAGAGCGAGTTGGTCTCCAGCAAGCTCCGCTATACTACCAAAACATGCGAAACCAGCGTTTTTTGTGCTCGCCCCAGAAGGAAGCGCACTTCGTTCTATTATTAATAAGTTTAGCGCTGGATTTTTTTCCTTTAATGATGCTGCCGTAGATAGGCCAGTGATTCCCGCGCCTACAATGATCACATCATATTCGAGTAATGATTGCTGTTCCCAAAGGCTAATCATAAACCAGGGAAAGGATATTGGGTAATTATTTTCGGCGCTATCAACCTTTGTAAGTTTCTAAAATATCGTCCGAAGAATTACTCCAAGAGAGTTTTGAGGCCTCTTCGCTACATCGTTTGATGATATCATTACGATATTTTTTATCTATCATAAGCCGCTCTACGAGTGCATTGTAGCTAAAAAGATCCCAAAGCTCGACCTCTGGAATGCTAGGGATAAACTCGCTGATCCCAGAACCTTTGGCCGCTGCAACTGGAATTCCTTTCAGGATCGCCTCTAAAGCCACCAGACCAAAAGGCTCTGAATTTGATGGCATGATCAAGAGATCCACTTCATTCAATTTTCTTAGGACTTTTTGTCGATCGAGAAATCCTGTAAAAGTGATTTTCTGCTCAAAACTGGTGCCTATTATTTTTTGCTTGAGTTGGTCCATGAGATAACCGTCACCAATCATCGTAAACTTGAAATCATGACCTCTAGAAATCATCTCTCTAGCTATATCAATAAAAGTAGCTGGACTTTTTTGATGTGTCAGTCGCCCAACGAAAGCGATATGATTCGGTGTATGATTTTTCTTCGCTGGATTGCTCTTAAGGCTTAGCGCATTTGCAACTACAGTGATTTTATTTGGATCGATCTTGTATTTAGAGACCACTGTTTCTTTGAGTTTTTCGCTTACGCAAAATATCTTATCAGCTTCATTGAGTCCCTTTTGCTCTTCATCTATCACAAAAGGCTGGGCATACACCCCATTACGGTCATACTCTGTGCTATGCACATGTAGAAAAAGCGCCCTACCTGTAATTTTTTTCACCATTCTTCCCGCTCGGAAGGTGACCCAATCATGCGCATGGATGATTTCGGGCTTCAGTTCAAGAGAGGCCTGAACGGCAAGCAGGGCATATTTTACCAATTCTGAATGAAGATTTGCATTGTACTCACCAGTCAAGACTATGTTTTCAAGAAGTTTTGATTCCTCGGTTGATTCTAGTTTTGAAACTAGCTTGTTTTTCTGTTTGGTTATTTGAAAGGCCTCAGGAGGTAGATAGGGCACTAGTATTTTTCCTATTTCCACTTCATGGATTATTTCCTCGTATTTTTTGTCAGCCTTCCAATATGCCAAATCTGGTTTCATATCAGATGCTCCCATGATATGCACCGATTTGCTTACTTGTTTTGCGGTTTTTTTAGGCAGGAAGAAAGTAACATCATTGCCTTTTTTGGCGAGACCTTCAGAGATACCTTGACTTGCTACTCCAAGTCCTCCAGTGATATTGGGAGGATATTCCCATCCGAGCATCATTATTTTCATAGTATCAAGGTTAAGACCTTAATTTAGAAAGAAAATATACCCGTCTAAAAGCACAAGGTGTTTTTCTGTGAAAATATCTTTCAGGTGTACTTGATGCGCAAGATTTCTGCTTTGATTTTTTGGGTATTCAAAAATTCAATCCAGAAAAGCTGCTGTGACGAAAGATGATCGTTGGGTGATTTGATTTCATAGAAGTGATAGGTGGAGTCGTTCCAAATGAATAAATCAGGAAAGCCAGCGCTATTATCTTTTAGATTTTTGGCCATTTCAAGCATTACTTGTTTGAGTCCCTTTAATGGTAATCTTGAGATGCAAATATTTAACGTGGGCAATAATGACTTATGCCAACTCACTAAGTAGTTATTGATGCCATTTTTGGCTTCATACACTTTCAAAACGTGGCGAAGTAGTTTTTTGCGGTCTTTGAAACTATCTAACTTCTTAGAAAGCAGTTCTCCACGCTTTATATAGAAATCTTTGCTATGTAGATCACTGGGCATGCGCTGAAGCGGATGGTGAAAAGCTGAATGCTTTGGGTCAAAAAGTTCCTCCCAAAAAATCAAACCAAACAATGCCCGCCAGAGATAATTTTCCGCATGGATACCATCGTAACCTTCATCAGCGAAATAGGCCATGGCATGAGTTTCGACTCGTCCTTCTTCTGGTTTCTGGATGGTTATTTCAAGACTTTCTTTGATTTTGGTAGTTGTGCTTCGGTTGGTTCTCTTACCTTTTTTGGCTAAAAAATCATTGGCAAATATCTGCTCAGAGGCATTGCTTGCTTCTGAAGTAGTCTTGGCAGCAAGTGCTTTGGCACCTTCGTGATCTTCCATTTTCTCCAATATCCGAATGCGGCGTTCGCGTGAGGGGTGCTTTTCTGTAAAGCTGTAATAAACTAAAGCAGCTTCCAACATGGCGGACTTTTCAAAGTATTCGCCGAGGTGAAGCATCAGCTTATCCCCAATTTTCTTAGCTGCCTTGAAAGACAGCAATTGATCCCAAGCCACTTGATCACAAATAATTAGTATTTCCTCCGGCAGTAAAACATGGAAAGCTTGCTTGATGGCTCTATTCCATCGGTAAAGTTCAAAGACCGCTCGTGCCTCTGGCTCGGATTCAAACCAAGGCATAAACTCATGATTATCGAGATTTTCTAGCTTCACATTGCCGATATCTCTTATAACGAACTCAGTCATCATGCCATAAGTATGCCCAAAAAAGAGCATTTTCAGATAGTCTATCTGATCGACGTTGAGGACTTGCACAATTGGATAGGACTCCTTCGCTATCAAATAATCTTCAAAGTTGTTTTCCTCCGCTAGCTCCATCAGGATTTCCTCTTTTCCACGCTCTTGAAAATCACGTCCTGGATACATTTGATGCAATTCTGCTTTTGTAAAAAGATTGAAAATGATCGGGTCTGCGGTGAGATCACTTGTGATCAGCTGCTTGGACTTTAGTTCATCGGATGCTTGGGGGATGTTCGCTATTTCTTCATAATTAAACTTGTCCAGCCGGAAAAAATCACCCTTTCGGTTGAGCATTCTTACGAGGAGACATTTGCCGTCCTCACTGAGTGAATCCCAAGAAGTGATGAAATCCTGCTCAGGCTCACCTATGAGATTTGCTGATCCTTTTTGAACGAAATCCAAGAGGTACTGAAAGTAGTCCAAATAATACTTCGGCGGCAATATGATCTTTTCTGATTCAGGCATTTTTTGGTTGAGCATCCTAAAATAACCAAAGCGCATCTAGATTGATAAAGTTCGAGGAATTGTATTTTGGCTTATGCCGATTGATTAATTATGTGAAGCATTATGTCTGTCCAAACTTCCATTTCTGTAATTGTCCCCGTGCACAATCGTGTCGATTTTTTAGCGCAAGCATTAGAATCAGTGGTTAATCAAGGAGTAATGGATATGGAGATTATCGTGATTGATGATTCCTCTTTAGACTCTTTATCAAAGGTCATAAGTAAGCTTTGCGCAAAATATGACTCGGTTACTTTGATTAAAAATGATCAAAATAGTGGCGTTTCCTATTCAAGAAATCGCGGTATAGAGAGGGCAACTGGTGAGTTCGTTGTTTTCTTAGATTCGGATGATACTCTTGAAAATAATGTCTTGAAGCCAGCGGTAGATTTTATGACAAATCACCGAGATGTTGATGTATTGATAGGTAAGACTAAGTTGATAGATGGCACTAATAGCAGTCGATCTTTTACCAGATTGGAGATGCGTTTTGAGGATCTAACGAACCAGCATCACCATTCATTAATTACGAGCTCGGAGTATTTCCTTCTTTATCAGCCAGCTATACATGCCATGCTTTTTAGAACAGAGCGTCTGAAAAATCATCGATTTGATGAGGGTTTGGTCTATGGCGAAGACCGTTTGTTTTGTTGGGAATTGCGAAGTGCTGGTTTGAAATTTCAGACTTCTGATAATGTAATGGCTAACTATCGTATCAGTCCTACTGCCAACCAATCTTCTCATGCGAAGCAGAATTTTTATCAATGCGCTATTTCATGCGGACTTGTTAAGACATCATTCGAAGTAAGCTATTTGATGTTGCTGTGGTCTTTTCAAGAATTCGCTAGTGGGAAAATTTTGAGCGCCTTAAGTCATTTTTTTCGTGGTATCGGAGATGCCAAAGCAAGATTTGAATTCTTCCAATTAGTGAAGAGTCGACTGTCCTAAGTGTACGAAAGCCGCACACTTTTGTCCGCATTCGACCACTTCTAAAATCAAAAACCTTTGTTCTTGTGCTTTGAAGGCCATTTATGCTCTCGGCACAAAATTTGGCATAGGGTGATCAACCGAAAAAAACCAAAAACTTGATGAAATCAATTCTACTA
>JBLIFO010000113.1:0-9320 GCA_047633875.1 Marinoscillum sp.
ACTTTGGCAGCTAGCAAGCTGAAAAAGGGAGTTTACATTGTTCGTATTGATCAGGACAATAGCCACAAATCAGCTAAATTTTACTATTAAAGACTTGAAGAGTACACGCCTCAAATAAAAAAAAACTATGCCTAATCCGCTCTCGATTATGAAATACGGTCATTTTTTAGTAGCTGTTATCATCATCCTATTAGGATGCACACCTGCGACCAAAGAGTCAGCAGTGGTCAAACCAAACATAATCGTTTTCTATATAGATGATCTAGGATATGGTGATTTGAGTTGCTATGGTGCCAGTCAAATAACTACTCCGAATGTGGATCAATTGGCGGTAAATGGGATGCTACTGACCGATGGTCACAGTTCTGCTGCCACTTGTACGCCATCACGCTATTCGCTGCTTACAGGGGAGTATGCTTTTCGTAACAACGCAGCGATTTTACCTGGAGATGCCCCATTGCTGATTGATACGCAAAAACCAACGCTCCCGAAAATGCTAAAGAAGGCCGGCTATCGATCTGCAGTGATCGGCAAATGGCACTTGGGACTGGGCAACGGCAATATCGACTGGAATGGCAAAGTATCACCGGGTCCTTTAGAAATAGGATTTGATTATAGTTTCCTTTTACCCTCTACCGGCGATCGTGTACCTGCTGTTTATCTAGAAAACCACACAGTTCTCAATCTTACTGAAGGAGATTCTCTTCGTGTGAGTTACAAGTCAAAAATAGGCGAACGCCCAACGGGCAAGGAAAATCCAGAATTGTTAAAATATCAAGCTGATGCGCAACATTCCAATACTATAATTAATGGCGTAAGCCGTATCGGTTTTATGGAAGGAGGAAAATCTGCAGAGTGGGTGGACGAGGAATTCCCTGATCAGTTTATTCAAAAGGCAGAGCAATTCATTGGATCAGCTGATGATAAACCATTTTTCCTTTTCTTCTCTTTTCATGACATCCACGTGCCGAGAATGCCCATGGAGCAGTTTCAGGGAAAATCTGGAATGGGTCCGAGAGGAGATGCCATCCTGCAGATGGACTGGACTGTAGGTCAAGTTATGAATTTGCTAAAGGAACGTGGTATCGATAAGAATACCCTCGTCGTTTTTACAAGTGACAATGGACCTGTGCTTAATGATGGCTATGAAGATGAGTCGGTTACTGCGCTTGGCAGTCATAATCCGGGAGGCGGATATAGCGGAGGTAAGTACAGTGCCTTCGAGGCAGGTACTCGCGTGCCGACGATCATACATTGGCCGGAGGTGGTTCAACCATCTGTCTCGGATGCTTTGTTCACTCAGTTGGATCTTTTTGCATCTTTGGCCGCTATGCTAGATATTGAGATGGCGCCTGAAGAAGCGATTGATAGCGAAGATTTGTCAGCTTTGATTTTGGGCAATTCCCAAACGGGAAGAGCTACCATGCTGGAAGAATCAGAGACACTGTCGCTGCGCAAAGGAAATTGGAAATACATTCGACCTTGGCTGAAAGATAAAAAATATCCAACATGGATAGAGCGGACAAAAAGTATTCCCGATGGATTGTCCAAAGTTCCTCAATTGTACGACCTTTCAGTGGATAAAGCAGAGCAAACGAATGTGGCTGATGCTAATCCGCAATTAGTTAGCGAGATGGAAGAAATTATTAGTGCAATTGAAGCGCGCAAAAAACGATTCTAATAAAACATTCAAAAAGGAGATTGATAATGAGAAAGTATTTTAATTTGAAATCATTGCCGATGGCCATGGCGATTTGTGGTTTTTTGATTAGCCAAAATAGTATGACACAAGCTTTACTAGACTGGGAAAACCCGGAGGTGTATTCCATCAATACAGAGAAGCCGCGGACTACATTCACCCATTTTTTGGATCAGTCTTTAGACAAGCAACAGAAAGATCTGAGCAACTACCAATCCTTGAATGGAACATGGAAGTTTAATTGGACAAAGAGCCCAGATACACGACCTGTAGATTTCTTCAAAACCGAATTTGATGTGTCTGGCTGGGATGAAATAGAGGTGCCATCAGATTGGCAAATGAAGGGTTATGATTACCCAATCTACACGAACATTGAGTATCCTTTCCCCAAGAATGCACCATACATCCCTCATGATTTCAATCCTGTAGGTAGCTACAAGCGAAAGTTTAGTATTCCTTCTGGATGGGCTGATAAGCAGGTTTTTATTCAATTCGGAGGTGTTAATTCTGCCTTTTATCTCTGGGTCAATGGTCAAAAAGTTGGCTATAGCGAAGGCTCTAAAACCCCTGCGGAGTTTGACATTACAAAGTATGTAAAGGCAGGAGAAAATTACATAGCTGTTGAGGTTTACAGATGGTGTGATGGTTCCTATTTGGAAGATCAGGATTTCTGGAGATTGAGTGGTATCGAGCGAGATGTAACTCTTTATGCTACTGAGAAAGTAAGATTAGAAAATGTGATTGCCATAGGCTCACTGGATAAAGAAACGTATAATATAGGTGAGCTATCAGTTGAGATTTCTGCTAAAGTACATACATCAAAACATGATCAGCTTTCCGCAACCATTCAGCTCTTGGATGGCACCAAAGAGTTGTTGCAGTCTTCAGGTAATCTGGCAAAGAATGATGCCAATTTTCAGTTAAAACTAAATTCAGGAGGACTAGCTGTTCAGCCCTGGTCTGCGGAAACTCCAAAACTGTATGACCTGCTCGTTACACTTAAAGATGCAAAGGGAAAGCAATTGGACGCGACACGATTAAAAATTGGTTTTCGCACCAGCGAGATCAAAGGTGGTCAACTCTTAGTAAATGGTCAGCCAATCTTACTGAAAGGTGTCAATCGTCATGAGCATCATCCTGTCAATGGTCATGTACTAACCAAGGAAGACATGCTGGCCGATATTACTGATTTTAAGAAATACAATATCAATGCAGTAAGAACTTGTCACTATCCGAACGATCCACTTTGGTACGACCTATGCGACCAATACGGTATCTATGTAGTGGATGAAGCCAATATAGAATCTCATGGATATGGCTACAAAAATGGGGAGACATTGGCACAAGAGCCGATGTTCGAAGCGCAGCACATGGATAGAATTCAGCGAATGGTTAGAAGAGACATCAACCATCCATCGGTGATCTATTGGTCTATGGGAAATGAGGCAGGAAATGGCATTAACTTTCTGAAGCCCTACCAGTGGATCAAGACTTATGACCCTTCTCGCCCCGTTCATTATGAGCGTTCTGGCAGACCAGACAAAGGCGACTATCAGCCCAGAGACACAGATATCATTAGCTGGATGTATGCGCCGGTATCAATGGTTGAGAAAAATCATTTGGTGTTAGATGATGAAAAGTCAGATGAAGATAAGAGACCATTTATCTGGTGTGAGTACAGCCATGCAATGGGCAATAGCAACGGAAATTTTGCGGACAATTGGGAATGGGTAAGATCGACTCGTCAGGCGCAAGGGGGCTTCATCTGGGACTGGATGGATCAAGGGCTACAGTTGGTTGCTGAAGATGGTACTATCTATTACGGATATGGTGGTGATTTTGAGCCAGAGGGTGTTTACAATGACAACAACTTCTGTGCAAATGGGATCATCGGTTCAGACAGAGCGCCACATCCTGCCGTTTGGGAAATTAAGAAGACTTATCAATCCATCTTGTTTTCACAGAAAAGTTCGAATACCTATGAGGTATTCAATGAAAACTTCTTCACAACTACAGACGGTCTGATCTTTACTTATGATTTATTAGAAAACGGAATATCTATAGAGCGTAAAGAGATCTCGGTTCCAGCAATTGCACCTCAAGCAAGCTCAAAGCTTACTTTAAACTTTGACAAAGAACTAGAGGCTAATAAAGAGTATTACTTGAATTTATCAGCTGTACTTGCTAGTTCGCAACCCTTACTTGAAAAGGCATATGAAGTAGCGAGAGATCAGTTCCAGATCAGTCCGCGCAATCAAGTGTTTACGAATACGGATTCAGAGACGAAAATCAAAGTAAAAAAAGACAAGAAGACGGGTAATTATTCAGTCATCGGTGAAGGCTTCAATTATAGCTTTGGCAAAGAAGGCTATGGCTTACAGTCTATAAATTGGGATGGAGTTGAGTTACTAGCAGAGCCATTAGAGATGTGTTTTTGGCGGGCCCCTGTGGATAATGACTATGGTGCTTGGACTGGTGAAAAACGTAAAGAAGACTCCACATATTTTGAGTTTAGAAAAGCTGGCAGTACATATGATTTGCTAGAGGTGACAGAGACTGGTTCAAAGGAAGCTTTCCAATTGACTTACGAGTTTTATCATCCTTTGCTTAAAGCAAAAAATATCATTCAATACACTGTTGCTGGAAATGGAGATCTTGTGGTAAATACGAGACTGGTAGCTGAGGATGCTGCGAACCTTTCTTACCTTCCTCGATATGGCATGCGAATGGCAATTTCGGGTGAATATAAAACAGTAGATTATTATGGTCGTGGGCCTTTCGAAAACTATGTTGATCGAAATACTGCAGCACATGTTGGGCGCTATCAAGCTGATGTTGCTGACTTCTTTGTCCCTTATATCAGACCTCAAGAAAATGGCTATCGAACGGATGTTAGAGATTTGAAATTGATAGATGCAAATGGAAAGGGGCTTCAGGTTGCGGCTACTAACAATCTCATTTCTTTCTCAGCTCAGCGCAATCCCATTGAGGATTTTGACAATGGAAATTCTAAAACTCAGCGACATACTGTTGATATCATACCCAAATCAAATATTTGGCTCCATGTTGACGCTAAGCAAACAGGAGTCGGCGGAGACAATAGCTGGAGCATGAATGGTCTGGCACATGAAGAGTATCGAATCAAAGCAGCCGATTGCTCTTATGAGTTTGTTTTAAAAAGAATCTCAAAGTGAAATAGCAAACAATGAAAAAAACATTTTTATACTTCCTTATTGTCCTAAATGCGCAGTTCTCTTTTGCTCAAATCGAGCTACCAGCACTCGTTTCCTCCAACATGGTGTTGCAGCGGAGCACCACAGTGCAGCTTTGGGGATGGGCAGCGTCAAATGAAAAATTCACCATTGAAGCGTCTTGGCAAAGTGATATTATCTCAGTCATTGCGGATAAGAGTGGTAATTGGAAAACTGATATTGTAACGACCGATAGTAAGAACTCACAAAAAATTACATTTAAGAGCAAGGGAAATCCAGATCTGATTTTGGATAATATTCTATTCGGGGAAGTCTGGATATGCTCAGGACAGTCCAATATGGGCATGCCGATAAAAGGCAATATGGGACAACCTATTTTTGGATCAACTGAAGCCATCGCCAATGCGGCTAATCCAAATCTCAGATTGTTTCATGTCGAAAGGTACGGTTCGAAAACGCCTATGACAAAATTGGAAAAATATCGACCTTGGGTAGAAGCCTCGCCTGCAAGCGTTGCAGATTTTAGTGCGGCCGCATATTTCTTTGGTGAGCAGCTACAAAGGACACTCGATGTTCCAGTGGGGCTCATCAGTACTTCTTGGGGTGGTAGTTTTGTTCAGGCATGGATTAGTGGTGAAGTTCTCAGTCCGTTAGAGTCTTTCGATTTAGCTGATGCAGACCCTGTGAAGAATGGCAATAAAGTACCAACGGTACTGTTCAATGCTATGATTAATCCATTGATACCTTTTACCATTAAAGGAGCCATTTGGTATCAAGGCGAATCAAATAGACAAGATCCTGAAAAATACAAGGAGCTTTTTCCAGCAATGGTAGTAGACTGGCGAACACGTTGGAATGTTGGCGATTTTCCTTTTTACTTCGTACAGATCGCTCCATTTACCTACGGTAATAACAATGCTTTTGGTGATCTGGACAATTCAGCATTTATGCGAGAGGCTCAGGTTCAATGTGTGGATTTGATTCCCAATTCAGGAATTGTGATTACCACAGATATAGGTGATGCAGTCACGATCCATCCGCCAAAGAAAAAAGAAGTAGGGCAGAGGCTTGCCTTTAATGCTCTTAAGCAGACCTATGGTTTGGCATCAATTGACGGGGCTTCTCCACGCTACGAAGCTATGACCGTGCAAGAAGATGGAATCCATTTAACTTTCAAAAACGCCGAGTCAGGACTTTACGCATTCGGCGATCTCGAAGGGTTTGAGATGGCTGGCGAGGACAAAGTCTTTTATCCAGCTAAGGCTAATATCATTAATAATGCTAGAGAGGTTTTAGTATCTGCTGACCAAGTGACCAAGCCAGTGGCGGTAAGATATGCATGGCAAAATATGGTAGTAGGAACACTTTTCGACACGAGTCTTCTACCAGCTTCTTGCTTTCGAACGGACGATTGGAACGATGCGACTAGAGCCATCGAGTAATTTGTTACTGAAGATTGATGGAATGAGTTGATTCCAATTTAACATCCTACATCCCATGAAATTCTACATTGTACTCTTACTTTTTTGTATGCCTTTTATACTGCCTAGTCAAGAATTATCCGGCCCTCAAGGAGGCCTCTGGCTAGACAATAATGGCGTACATATCAATGCTCATGGCGGAGGAATGCTCTATCAAAATGACACCTATTATTGGTTTGGTGAGCATAAGACAGACGGAAAAGGAGGCAACCGCGCCAATGTTGGTGTGCATTGCTACAGCTCTAAAAATCTTATGGATTGGACAGATGAAGGGATTGCCCTCAAAATGTCAGAAGATACCACTAGTCTTCTAGTAGCTGGTTGTATTTTGGAGCGCCCAAAAGTGATCTACAATGAGTTAACTAAGAAATATGTAATGTGGTTTCACCACGAATTGAAAGATCAAGGCTATGATGCAGCCATGACAGGTTTGGCTATCAGCGATACACCATCTGGCCCTTATGAATACATCCGTAGCCTTCGACCAAATGCAGGTATTTGGCCAATGAATTTTCCTGATAGTTCGAAAGAAATTAAAACGCGCCTGGATGATTTGGAAAGGGGATCAGAAGAATGGAAAGCATGGTCTAAGGAGGGTGGATACTTGAGAAGAGATTTTGAGGGTGGCCAAATGTGCAGGGACATGGCATTGTTTATCGACGTAGATGATAGGGCCTATCATATGGCCTCCTCTGAGGAAAATCAGACGTTACATATCCGCGAGCTGACTGACGATTATCAAGACTTTACTGGCAAGTATGTGCGTGTATTACCTGCCGGCCGCAATGAAGGTCCAGCCATTTTCCGTAAAGATGGAAAATACTACATGATCACCTCTGGTCTTACTGGATGGAAGCCAAATCCAGGAAAGTCTGCAATGGCCGATAGTATCATGGGAGAATGGACGGCATTAGGTAACCCTTGTATAGGAACCGAAGAAGAGGAAAATACAACATTCGAATCGCAGAGTACCTATGCTATAGATATGGATGGAAAAGGAAAGCGATATATTCTGATGGCAGATAGATGGCGACCTGAAAATGCCATAGATGGTCGCTACGTATGGATTCAAATAGACTTTGATGAAAACAATCCTATCTTGAAATGGGAGAATGTTTTTGAGGGGAAGTAATTACAGATAATTCAGTGTTCCATAAGGCGGAATATCCTTTTACCCGTCATGCCGGTTTTCGCAGCGTAGCGTAGAAATACCGGCATCTATTGTGTCGCTGTTCGTCATTCGGACTGGTGGGAGATGAAACAGAGTACAATGCTGGAATATGAGGTAACCCTGAACAGGGATTCCGGTATTTTCTGTCCTTACAGTCAAGAAAAAACGGAATGAAGGTTTTTTTCATTGTCGTCATACCGGTTTTCGGAGCGGAGAAATACCGGTATCTGACGTAACATTATACAAAGATTCCCGAACCCCGCTGCGCTGCATCAGGAATGACGAACATTTGAGCGTCATGCCGTTTTCTGCGCCTTCCACGTCATGCCGGTTTCTGTAGCATAGCGTAAGAATACTGGCATCTACACCATTCCAGTGTGATGCCGTAGGCATCCTGGGGCATTGAAAGTCTATACTACAGCCCTCCGACATTAAGATCGCTTGACTAGGCGTCCCCCGTTACCTCGCGATGATGTCAATTTTGCCGTCATTCTCACTCAAAATTCTTATGCGATCCATCACAATTCGGCATTCTTTTAGAATGACCACATACACAGTCATTGAATCCAAAACCATCAATGATTCGCGGGATGTATTTTTTTATTCTTGTTGTGCGTGTAGCTGATTGTTTGGCTCCAGTAAAGAGGATATTATAAGCGCGTTGCCTGCCTGGAGTTAGGGATTCAAATGCAGCTTTAAAATCTGGTTTAGACTCCATTATTTCCAGCAACTCATCAGGAAAATCTAGATTGGTATTGTCCGAAGATGGTACTTTCAGCCCTGCGCGCGCTACTTCTATAGCTTCATAAATATAGGCCTTAATGATAGCTTCTAATTCCTTGATTTCTTTCAGTGAAGTGAATCGGAATTGCCTTCCGCCTTGAGTGTTTTCACCTGGTTTGGTCAGGCGACCTTCGGCATCTTCGAGTAAAGATCCTTTGATAATGTTAAGCGCACAATAATCCTTGAAAGGACTGAGTATGATTACATTATTGTGGTCATAAGTGTAGCAGGGCTGTCTCCATTTATATTCTTCTAAGAGACCACAATCAAGCAATATTGTTCTTAGAAGCTTTAACTCTGGCTGCCAAGATTTGGCTTTATCTATGTAGGCGTCTACTTCTCGATTCATTTAGCTAATGTTATCATAAAACACTGAATGGAAAAATAGAACTTATGATTTTAACCTCCCAAATTTCAAGTAATGTTTGTGTGTGCCTTGAATGGTGAATTCAGCTCATGATAATGAGTGTTCCAAAGGGTGAGACGGGCGTGGAACGATCCCGTAAGCGCTGGGGTCGTGCCTGGAAGCTAAACAAGTGGCAATGACTAGGCGTTATTTCTACTCAGTGTCACCTGAAAGGGACGCTGAGGATTGTCTAATCATTTCCCTAGATTGATTGAACAAGCTGCAAGCTTTAATCATGATACCCACAAGTTACGCTCCGCTAAACTTGCGGGATGGGGGTGCCTGACCAAGAACTTAAGAAATAAGCTAACCCACTATCTCGCTATAATTTCATATACCATGTTATGTGCAGGCTTTCTATTCAATTGCTTTTAAGATATACTTTGGAATCATTTCATTTGGCGGTGTATTTTTACCATAAAGTTGGTAAGAATTGTAATTCCCGCCTGTAAAAACAGTAATCATATCTAGTTCTGGCCAAATATTTATTTTTTGCCCACCATTGCCCGATGCTAAATATGAATTATACTTTTTATCGCCAATTTCAAAGTATTTGTGCTCCCACAAA
>JBLIFO010000114.1:0-9147 GCA_047633875.1 Marinoscillum sp.
CAATAATATAGATGGCAACAGGGAATGAAGTTGTTATTTGCGCCCCTTGGAGTCTCTCAGGAAGGGAAATAAAGTAGGTAGGTTCTAGAGCATCAGCATCCAATGGCACTGTTAATGACTTACCATTTAGCTCGATCTGAATTTCATCTCCAAGTGATTTGTCCGCTTTAGCAGCGATCGCTGTAAAGGGACTTTTTACATGGAAAGTCACTCCTTCTTTTGAGACGTAAGACCAGACCTCAGGCTTTTTTGTTTGCCCAAATGAAAGAAATGTGATCGATATAAAGAAGGTGAGTATTGTACCTTTTAATAGCACGTTAGTTGAGAATGGTTTTCAATTTCTCAACGACATAATCCACTTCTTGTTTGGTATTATATCGGCTAAATGAAAACCTGATAGTACCTCGATCTGGATCGGCTCCTATGGCTGTAAGCACATGAGATCCGATATTCGATCCACTGCTACATGCACTGCCGCCTGAGGCCGAAATACCATTGATATCCAAATTGAACAGAAGCATATCATTGTCATCGTTTGGCGGTAGGCACACATTCAACACTGTGTAAAGACTGTTTTGCATATCACCTGAAGTTCCATTAAATGCGATTCCAGGAATACTCGCTACCAACTGATCAATCATATAGGACTTGAGGCTTTCGATATGTTTTCTGTGATTATCCAAATCAGCATAAGCCAACTCAAGCGCTTTGGCTAAACCAATAATTCCATAAACGTTCTCCGTTCCTCCACGCATGTTTCGCTCTTGAGCTCCACCATGAATAAACGGGTGAATTTTTTTCTTGTGGTTTACAAATAGGAAACCAACGCCCTTTGGTCCATGAAACTTATGAGCCGAACCAACGAGAAAATTGGTGTGAAGAGATTGCAGATCATGCCTAAAATGAGCCATGGTCTGCACGGTATCCGTGTGGAAAATAGCGTCATGTTCTTTGCACAATGATCCAATTGCCTGAATGTCGTTGATTGTGCCAATTTCATTATTAGCGTGCATCAGCGTCACTAGGCTGTCTGGATGCTTTTTGAGTAGAAGGTCAATCTCAGCGAGATCTATTTCGCCTTGCTCATTGACTTTCAAAAGATGTTTTTGGATATCCCCATTCCTTTCCAACATCTCAACCATATGAAGTACAGCATGGTGCTCAAGACCAGTAGTGATAATGTGCTTTACATTATACTCTTCGACAGTACATCTGATGGCTGTATTGTCTGCTTCAGTGCCGCCCGAGGTAAAGAATATTTCTGAAGGAGAGGTGTTGAGTAAGTCGGCTACTTTTTTTCGAGATTTCTCGATCGCAGATCTAACTTGCCTTCCGTGCCAGTGAATAGAGGATGGGTTTCCGAAATTCTCTAGAATAAAAGGACGCATTTCTTCAAATACAGCCTCTGAGAGAGGGGTAGTAGCTGCATTATCAAAATATACTCTTTGCATGAATTGGGCTTATTTGTTGAATCTTGAGCAAAATTAAGCATATTAAACGCCCTATCATATGGAAGCCGATATAGATATGAATAAAGTAATTGTAGAATATTTGAAAAGGGTACAGGCTATTGCGAAAACAGGATTGAGCTTTGCCGAGGACGCTTATGATTTGGAGCGCTACGAAGAACTGAAGGTCATGACCAACAACATGCTTTCAGACCTTACTGGCTTCTTGCCCGGGCAAATAGCCGCTCAATTTGACAGTCTAGATACCTACCCAACTCCTAAAATAGATGTGAGGGGATTGGTATTGAAAGGAAATGAAGTTTTGTTGATTCAAGAAAAGTCTGATACTAAGTGGGCTTTACCTGGCGGGTGGTGTGATGTTGGGTACAGTCCCTCTGAGAACATTGTGAAAGAGGTCTCTGAGGAGGCAGGTCTGGAGGTGACAGTCTCTCGATTACTTGCTGTATGGGACAAACGAAAGCATGATCATCCACTGGATGTCAACTCTGTCTATAAACTCAATTTTCTATGCGAGATTGTATCCGGCATACCAAGCCCAGGGGACGAGACCATGGATGCTCGATTCTTCCCAATCAATGATTTACCTCCGCTTTCACTTATGCGAAACACACCACAGCAGATTCTGAGATTAGTTGAATTAGCCCAATCAGGAGAAGTTGATTTTGATTAGTCGGTGATCAATTCTTTGATGTCCATCATCAGTTTCATAGCCAAGTGATCAGCAGTAGACTGGCTATCTGACTCTGCAAAGATCCTAATTATGGGCTCGGTGTTGGATTTTCTGAGGTGTACCCATTCATTGTCAAACATGATCTTCAGACCATCAATGGTAGTAAATTTGTTTTTGGAATACTTCTCCTTCAAACTTTCTAACACCATATCCAAATCAAGATTTGGGCTGAGTTCGATTTTATTTTTAGAGATATGATATGACGGGTACTTTGCTCTAAGCATAGATACGCTCTTACCAAACTCTGCAATATGCGAGAGCAAAAGCGCAATACCAACTAAAGCATCCCTTCCATAATGTAGTTCAGGTAAGATTACTCCTCCGTTACCTTCACCGCCGATTACAGCATTGGTTTCTTTCATTGCCGCAACCACATTTACCTCCCCTACAGCTGAGGCTATATAGTTTCCGCCATGCTTTATGGTCACATCTTCTAAAGCTTTTGTAGAAGAAAGATTAGAGACTGTATTGCCCTTTTTCTTTCCTAGTACATAGTCTGCGACTGCTACAAGTGTATATTCCTCACCGAATGGCGTGCCATCTTCACAGACCATTACTAAGCGGTCTACGTCTGGATCGACTACAAATCCAAGATCAAAATTCCCACTTGAGATTTCACTACAGATATGAGTGATGTTTTCTGGAACTGGTTCGGGATTATGTTGAAACTGTCCATTTGGTTCACAGTAAAGTTCGGTAATTGTTACACCAAGTTTTTCCAACAAACGTGGTACGGCGATACCTCCAGTACTATTTACTGCATCCACTATGATTTTGAATCCTTTTCTTCTAATGGCCTCCACATTCACCAAGTCTAGTGCAAGGATTTGCTCGATGTGCCAATCGATGTAATCATCATTCTCTGAATACTCTCCGAATTTCTTATTTTCTACGAAAACAATTTCTGGAGATTCAGCCCATTCTAGTACTTTTTTTCCATCAGCCTCAGAGATGAATTCTCCTTTGTCATTGAGGAGTTTTAGTGCATTCCAACCTGCTGGATTGTGGCTTGCTGTGAGGATGATTCCTCCTTGAGCTTTTTCGTTGACTACTGCCATTTCCACAGTTGGAGTGGTAGATAGTCCCAGGTCAATCACGTTGATGCCTTGAGCTCGCAATGTATTTTCTACGATAGATCTATACAACGGACCAGATGGTCGTGCATCTCTTCCGATAACAATTGTTGGTTGCGGATGTGTCTCTTTGATCCACATACCATATCCAGCAGCAAATTTTGCAACGTCGATGGGAGTAAGTGATTCTCCTACTTTACCGCCCACGGTACCGCGCAGGCCAGCAATTGATTTTATAAGTGACAATGTGTTCTTAGATTATTTTGGCGATAGATTGTTGAACGGCAGTTTGCTAATGGTGATTAGCCAAACTTTGCCATTACTTTATTGACTTCAGAATCAGGATTCTCACATGTTTCATCAGCTGTCATGGTTTTGCCGCAATAGCCGCAAGTGGCTCCTTCTTTATTAAGAAATGGGCTTTGCGAAGCGCATGTTCCCTTAAACTCACCATTTTTTTTGAAAATAAGTCTCACAGACATGAGAACAAAAAAGAGTGCTATAAATCCAATACCGAGTAATACAGTAGCCATAAGGTTACGATTTGAGACAAAATTAAGGAATATTTGTATGCTTTCATCCCTTGAACATCAATTGCTTCATAATGATTTCACTATGACAAAAACACTTAGCAAACCTGACTCACAACGCGCACATAAGCTAGAGGCTTTCGATCGATTGCTTACCATCATGGACGAATTGCGAGAGAATTGTCCTTGGGATAAAAAGCAAACGATGGCAACACTTCGGCATTTGACGATTGAGGAAACTTACGAGCTTGGTGATGCTATCCTGAATAATGATTTGGAGGAGGTGAAAAAGGAGCTAGGTGATTTAATGCTGCACCTTGTGTTCTATGCGAGAATAGGCTCCGAAACTAATGATTTTGATATTGCGGATGTACTGCATGGCGTATGTGAAAAGCTCATCAGAAGGCATCCACACATATATGGTGATGTAGAAGTGTCTGGCGCAGAAGAGGTAAAGGAGAATTGGGAGCAGATCAAACTAATGGAAAAGGGAAACGAGACTGTACTGGGCGGAGTGCCAAACTCCCTGCCTGCCATGGTGAAAGCAATGAGAATCCAAGAGAAGGCTAAAGGTGCTGGCTTTGATTGGGAGGAAAAGGAACAGGTTTGGGAGAAAGTACAGGAGGAATTGCAAGAGTTTAAAGACGAAATGAGTGTCGAAGAAGGTGTAGCCATAGACAAAAGCAAAGCCACAGGTGAATTTGGAGATATACTTTTTTCGTTGATCAATTATGCACGTTTTGTTGATATCAATCCAGATGAGGCACTCGAGCAAACCAATAAGAAATTTATTAGCAGGTTCAACTTTCTCGAAAGAGAGTCTAAAAAGGCTGGAAAATCGCTTCGGGAAATGACTTTGGAGGAAATGGATGTGTATTGGGAATTAGCGAAAATGCAAAAACCTCAATACTGAGGCTAGGGTAAAGAATAGATTGGATTGTTTACTTTTATTAGACACTTATTTAGAACTCATCAAGAATAACCTAGAAATCAATCATTTAGCCGTCCTTGTTTCTGTCATTTGGATGTTTGTTCTTGGATTTCTTTGGGATGGTCCAATCATGGGAGAGCCATGGATGAAATTAATAGGCTTGTCTTTAGACGATATTGAAGCTAATCCTCCTGGGGGAGGCGTGTGGGTTTCAAATTTTATATCAAGTGCTGCACCGATCTATTTGCTTGCATGGATTTTTACCAAAATGGATGTGAGAAGTGGAATCAAAGGCCTTGTGATAGGTTTCTTAGTGGGATTTGTATTTTTTCACTTGCCTGGAATGACTGGTGGTATGTTCTCGAAAGCTCCATATGCACTTGCTTGGATAGAAGGAGGGTTTCAGATCATTGGTTCGTAGCGGGCTTTATACTTGGGGCCTGGACGAAGTAATAGTAAGGTTCTCCTAAAGGAAGAATGTTAGGTATTTCAGAAACTTTAAAGTCTTGATTGGGTTAGATATTCCATGCGACTCAAAGTTAGTACCCCTATTCACGCTCCACTGAAAATCGTTAAAGATGGCTTCACAAGGGAGCTTTTTTTATCACTGAATCCGCCATTTCCGAAAGTTGCTCTGAAAAAATTCGATGGGTGCAAGAAAGGAGACATAGTAGCTATCGAGCTTAATTTCCTTCTATTCCGTCAAATGTGGGTGAGTGAAATAATTGAAGAATCCTACGAAGGGGATGCCTGGCTATTTATTGATGAGGGAACTGAACTGCCGTTTTTCTTAAAAACTTGGCATCATACACATAGAGTAGTTCAGAATGCTACAGCAACAAGTATCATACATGACGAGATAACCTTCACCACTGGCACTTTACTTACCGATATACTGCTATTCCCTAATTTACTGCTTCAATTTCTATATCGGAAGCCTAAATACCGAGCGTTTTTCAGACGTCCTTCCACTTTATAGTACAGCCAATTGCTCTTTTTGACGTAATAGCAGGCTTTTGACCAGCTAATAAGGCATCCACAGCTGCTTCCACATAGCGCTCTTGCACATCAGCAGCTTCTCTTGGACTATCGTCTATTGCGCCTATGAATTCAATTCGAAGCGTGCCATCGGATTCTTTGTTGATCACATAAACATGCGGTGTTTTGCTAGCTCCGTAGGCTTTAGCCACCTCCTGGCTATCATCTCTTAAATACGGGAAAGTGTAGCCTTTTTCTTTAGCTCTAGCCTGCATCATTTCCATTGAATCATCTGGTTGCTTGGAGATGTCATTAGGATTGATAGCTATTACAGGGAATCCCTTGGCTCTATATTTTTTGTCCAATTGGATTACTCTGTCCTCATAAAGTTTAGCATATGGGCAAGTGTTGCAAGTGAATACCAAAATATAACCTTTGGCATTATTGTCTACTTTCATGGAGACCATTTTGCCATCCACATTTTTCAGTTCAAAATCACTAGCAACATCTCCCACCACTAGCCCACCGTCTTGCATGGTATCCATAGCACTGAGAGAAAGCGCTGCAATTGTGACAATTACTGCAGTAATGATAAGTAGGGATTTTTTCATGTAGTTCAGTTTGATTTCAATTCTTTAACGAGATCATCTAGTTCTTGTTTTTCAAAACTTCCTTCGAAAAACTTCCTTTTTCCATTAGGTAAAATAAATAATGTAGCGGGTATGGCTCCTGACCAATCTTTTGCAATTGCCAACATGTATTTATCTATGTCAGATTCTGCCAGTAGAAAAGAAGGTATTTGCATGCCTTTTTTCGTCATTATTTTTTGTGCTTTTTCAATATCATCAGCAAAGTCTAGGCTTACCAAAGTCACATCAGTAGTTTTGGCTAAGTCGTTAAAATAAGGCATTTCTTGAATACATGGACCACACCACGATGCCCAAAAGTTGTAAACCTTCAACTTTTGACTTGGCGCGTTTATTTTTTTTTGGAGTTGAGCTAGGGAAATAGGAATAACGGACTGCCCATAGGAGGCGGAGCTTATTGAAAACAATAATAAGAATGTAAAAAGCTTCATGCTGGTTTGTTGCTGAACTAGGAAACGATTAAAACAAAAATAGGTTGTCAACCCAATAAATTGGTACTATTCAAAGAAAAGCATATCTAGTATAAGCAGAATTTAGTTACCACTAAACAGCACAGGACATTGTGCGTTTAAAAGAAGAAAGGATTTTTGATAAATTCACAAAAAACCTCTTATGTTGAGGTGCGATTCGCAATATTAATGTGAGAAGTAAATTCTCTATTTGAGCAAAGCTCTTTCGTTATTAATTATCAACATTTTATGCACTTTATCCACAGACCGTAATATTATGTCTATAACTAACAGAATATCAACATATTAGGTGGGTGTTTTTAAATATATTTTGTGTGGATAAATGAAGTTCATTTTGAAATGAGCTTCCATTCAGATTAATTTTTTATTCTTTTCAAGTAATTCGAAGAACATATTATTCTTTAGCCTGGCGGATCAATTTTTTACGATAAGCGTTGAAAATCCGCGATTTAGAGATGAATCCTAAGTACTGACCGTCATCAATTACCGGAAGATTCCATGCTTGTGTTTTTTCAAACTTATTCATCACAGATTGCATTTTTTCAGTAGTGCTTACCGAAGCGGGAGGTGCTTGCATGATGGTTTTAATAATGATTTCATACTGTTTATCCGGATCGAACATGATCTCACGAATGTGATCTAAGGTGACGATACCTTTGAGTTCGTTATTTTCATTCACTACTGGGAATATGTTTCGCTTGCTTCGCTTCACTAGTTCTACCAATTCTTTTAAAGTCGCATCTGGGTGAATGGTAAGTAGATCACGTTCAATAATCTTTTGGAGGTCGATTAGGTTTAGTACGAGAAGGTCATTGTCATTCTGGATCAAATCACCTTTTTCAATTAGCATTTTAGTGTAGATACTGTACTTTTCGAAGTAAGAGATAGTTGTAAAACTGATAGCCGAAACGAGCATCAATGGAACAAAGAGCATATATCCACTAGTGATTTCTGCAATTAGAAATATGCCTGTAAGTGGAGCATGAAGTACACCACTCATCACCCCGCACATACCTACTAAAGTAAAATTACTCGTGCTTATGTCGGTATTTGGAGAGAGAAACTGAACCACTCGGGCAAAGAAGAATCCTGTTACCCCTCCCATAAAGAGAGACGGGGCAAAAACTCCACCGCTCCCTCCACTTCCAAGGGTAAATGCCGTTGCGAAAGGCTTTGCAATGATAATTAACAGCAAAATGGATAATGCAATGATTTGTTGATCGCCAAGCGTGTAAAGGAAATTTCCACTAAAGAATTCCACTTCCTTACCTTGAAGCAATGCTTTGATAGAATCATAGCCCTCGCCATAGATCGGAGGCAATACAAAAATTATCATCGCCAAACCTAGTCCGCCGAAAAGAGCCCTTACGAAATCATTTTGGACATTTTCTAAACTACTCTCTACATAATAGGTGATCCTTACAAAATAAAGAGAGGCCAAGCCACACAAGATTCCTAAGAGTATATAGAATGGGGTGTCACTTGCAACAAATGAATCGACAAGCTTAAAAGAGAAGAGTATGTCATCTCCTAAAAGCACAATGGAGACCAACTGTCCGCTAACAGAAGCGATCAGGATAGGAATGAATTTGTTGATTTTGACCTCAGTGAGGATAACTTCAATGGCGAAAATCACCCCAGCGATGGGAGAGTTGAAAATGGCAGAGATAGCACCAGCTGCTCCGCAACCAATAAGTAAAGTGCGCTTTTTGTAATCGAGATGAACGAATCTTCCAAAATTTGATCCAATAGCTGAACCTGTAACTACAATAGGGGCCTCTAGTCCAACAGACCCACCAAAACCAACAGTAATGGCACTTTTAAGCATGTTGGACAACATGTAGCGCTTTCGGATGAGGCTAGAGTTTTTCGAAATAGATCGTAAAATCCGAGTGATGCCATGACCAGGTGTATCTCTTACAATATACTTGCGAACGAGAATGGTAAGGAGGATACCAATGGCAGGGTAAACAATGTATAAGTAGTTGATATTAGAAGCGTCCAGATTTCTCTGCAAGAGATTCTGCACATAATGAACTGTACTTTTTAGGGACACTGCTGCAAGTCCTGCAGTAAAGCCGATGATGCTTGCTACAATCAACAAGAAATTATTGTCGCTAATATGCTTTAGTCTCCAGACTAAAAAACGCATTAATATGGCGGAAAACTTAATTGTAAACTTGGGCACAGTACAGCAAAGTTACCCATAAGGTCACGGCCTATCGAAGATTTATCACCAGAAAAAATAAAATTGGAACAATTGGGTCAGCTAATGAAGCCTTGTGACTTTTTCAACGCCTCTTCTATATATTTAAAAGA
>JBLIFO010000115.1:0-9110 GCA_047633875.1 Marinoscillum sp.
AGGATATAGCGTCCGTCTGTCAAGCCGCTTACTTTGATTTGCAGTCTTTCCAAAGAGGAATCAACAAATCTAGCCGTGCCTGTACTGGACATTTCTTCACCAAGCACATGCCATGGCTCTATCGCCATTTTCATCTCAATGTGGATATCATCCACTTGTAATTCACCTACAAATGGGAAACGGAAACTGAAGAAAGGATCAAACCACGAGATATCGAACCCATAACCAGCATTGCGCAAGGAGTTGACTACTTCAGACAGATCTTTGTAGCAATAATGCGGCAGTAAAAATTTATCATGCAATGCCGTACCCCAACGTACCAGTTTGTGGTCGTATGGCGTCTTCCAAAACCAAGCAAGCAAGGTTCTGATCAATAGAAACTGAACCATACTCATACGATAATGAGGTGGCATATCGAATCCACGGAATTCTAGAATTCCGAGACGGCCAGTCGATGAGTCTGGAGAGTAGAGTTTATCAATACAAAATTCAGCGCGGTGTGTATTGCCAGTAATATCCACCAAAAGGTTTCTGAATATTCGATCTACCAACCAAAATGGCACTTCATTTTCTTTAGCATCTGGCACCTGTTGGAAAGCCAACTCCAGTTCGTAAAGTATGTCATCTCTCCCTTCATCCACCCTTGGTGCTTGGCTCGTAGGGCCAATGAATTGAGTAGAGAATAAATAGGAAAGTGATGGATGATGTTGCCAAAAAGTGATAAAACTTTTTAGAATATCTGGTCTTCTAAGTAATGGACTGTCCTCAGGTGTCAATCCACCCAATGTGACATGGTTGCCTCCTCCGGTACCTGTGTGCTTCCCGTCCAAATTGAACTTTTCAGTAGTCAATCTCGACAGTCTTGCTTTTTCGTAAAGTGTATCATAATTGGAAGCCAACTCCCTCCAGCTGCTTGCTGGATGGATGTTTACTTCAATCACACCTGGATCTGGCGTGATCATGAATTTTTGAACACGTTTGTCTGATGGCGGATCATAGCCTTCGATCAATACTGGTAATTGCAACTTCTCAGCAGTACGCTCAATAGCCGCTACCAAATCGAGATAATGCTCGAAGTACTCCACCGGAGGTAGAAAAACAAAGAGTTTCCCATCACGAACTTCTATAACAAAACAAGTTTTGAAGATTGAATCTGAATTGTTGATAGGTTTTTGAACCGCACCCTCTGAGGCCAATTCACCCGCAGCAGGTAATGGCCCAGGATTATCAAAAGGATCACGTTCTGGTTTGTAAACTTCATCCTCATTTGACTGAATTGACTTCAATGGTAACCTTAGCCCAGCTGGAGAATTTCCTGGAATCAGGAATAGGTCTTTTCTGCGGAAGCTCCACTTGCAGCTTTGCCAAGATTGAGCCACATAATCCCAAGCAATCGGCACAGCATAAGCCACCGGCTCATTCATACCGTTTGACAATAGATCAGTAAGCTTCTGACGCTCAAGCGAAGATTTTAGATCAAGTTTCAAGGGATCTACATCCACAGGAATTTTACTTTCCTCCCATGCGAAAAAGAAAGGATCTTCGTAAGCAGGATGGATATTGGAGGTATCTACAGAAAGTTCAGCCGTTAAAGTCTGCATGAATTTATCTGCCTCTTTCTGGCCAAAGCCATAGTCCTTAGAAAGGTCGGCCATCATCTTGTCATTGTGCCAGATACTCACTCCGTCTTTTCTCCAAAAACAAGCCAATTTCCAACGCGGCAAAGGCTCACCGGGATACCACTTGCCCTGACCATATTGCATCAATGCGCCAGTGGCATATTCATCTTTGATTTTATGGAAGAGCACATTGGACAGGTGACGTTTGTGTTCACCATCTGCGGCTGTATTCCACTCGGGAGCATCTTGATTGTCTATAGAAACAAATGTAGGCTCCCCTCCCATGGTGAGGCGAATATCATTGGCTACTAGATCCACCTCGACTTGATCGCCTAGCGCCATGATGGCTTCCCACTGATCTTCAGAATATGGCTTGGTGACACGTGGTGTCTCTTCAATTCTTTTTACTGTGTTTTCAAAATAAAACTCGGTTTTGGATGGTTCTGCGAAACCAGAAATTGGCGCTGCATCTTGCGGACTCGGGGTACATGCCAAAGGAATGTGGCCCTCCCCAGCGAAAAGTCCCGATGTAGAATCAAGACCAATCCAGCCAGCTCCTGGGATATAAACTTCCGCCCAAGCATGCAAATCTGTAAAATCAACTTCCGTACCTGATGGCCCATCAAGGGCTTTTTCATCCGCAGTTAATTGGATGAGGTAACCCGAAGTAAATCGCGCAGCTAAACCAAGGTGTCTAAACAGCATTACTAGCAGCCATGAAAAATCTCGACATGATCCTGACTTTATGGTCAAAGTCTCATGACAAGACTGCACACCAGGCTCCATGCGGATGTTGTAGGCTAAAAGGCGATTGACCAATTGATTGATTGCAACCAAAGCATCTACCGTCTTGATATCGCCTTTGAGTAAGTCCTTAGCTTGAGCAACCAGATCCATAAGCAAAGGATCATTATCAGTAATCGCCAAATATGGCCCTAGTTGTTTCGCAAGCTCCTCAGGATAGGCAAATGGAAAAGCCTCAGCATATTCTTCAATAAAAAAGTCAAACGGATTGATCACGACCATATCCGCAATTACTTCCACATCTATCTCAAAGAACTTAACCTTTTCGGGGAAAATAACCCTAGCCATATAGTTACCAAAAGGGTCCTGTTGCCAGTTAATGAAGTGATTTTCTGGCTTGATATTCAATGAGTAACCTTTAAGTGGGGTACGTGTATGTGGTGCTGGTCTAAGCCTAATGATCTGTGGGCTTAGTTCTATGTGACGATCGTAAGTGTATTTGGTGTAGTGACGTAAAGCTACTTTTATAGACATGAAAGGAAATTGATTTAATTATACGATTTTACGAAAATTCCAGATCATTTAATGGAAATGAAATAACAATAGTCGCATTTTGTTGAGAATAATCTACTGACTGGGGTTAGTCAATAATGACTTCTAAAAGAATATAGAACAGCTAAAAGGTAGTCATAATTGACTAGAAAGACCGTGTTATTTGTAACTATAAATATTACATCTAGGATAATCAGTGCAGACAAGCATCACAATTATCAATGAGCTCCCGAATGATATCCCCTCTGGTCGCAGGTCAGCTGCGCTTAACCTACGACCTAAAATAACCAGTGGCATCCGCCCATTTTATTTTTTAAATCAGAATGGAGTAGTGGTTTTTTTTGGATACAAAGGTGAAGATTGGATACAGTGTAGTGCTAGAAAATACGCAGGTGAAAGCATTGAGATAGCATTGTGTTCTTTGTAATCGAGCGGACGCTCAATTTAATACTGGGTCGTAGCGGACGCTACGACCAGATGATGTTAACCAAAAAAATACCCGTCGAGATACAGATCTCAACGGGTACCTAAGAACCTAAATTCCTAATAATCCAACTCCTACTTAACAAACAAATTTGCAGGAGTTTCAATAACGACATTTTTAACGTTCATTTTATAGCCTTCTACTTTCTTATCTGATTCAAAAATTTCAGCAGGCAAACTGGCTCGTATTACATCTGAGTAGCTCATCGGTGAAACTTTGTTTTGTAACAAACTCTCTTTCAATGGGCCAGCTTCTGCTTCATCTGTAATCATGGTGATATACATGTTTTCAGTTTGAAGATAGGTGGCAGCAGCGGCATTTACTTCTTCTAATGTAAGTTTGGCAAGAGCCGCATCCATCTCTTTGATATAATCGCCTAAGCCATAAAATTTTGAATCCATCAAAAATCCGAGTTGCATATCAGGCGTCTGTACATAAAGTTTCATGTAGCTTCTCAAAAACTGTCTTGTTAACTCAAACTCCTCAGCGGTTAGTCCGTCATTTTTCACACGATCTATTTCATTCAAGGCCATCCTCATAGCAAAATGTGCATGCCCAATAGATATTTCGCCCAATTCTGGATATTGGCTTTTCAAACTGTAAGCTGTCTGTACTGGTCTGATCCAAATCGACATGTAGTTTTGGCTTCTAGGGAAACCTGCTTGTGGTAGTTGACTGCTGCCGCCTGACTGATACCACTCGATGTAAGTATAATCACCATAGTTCATCGAGCGCTGTTCACGAATGATTTGATAAAGCTTGGAATAAGACTTACGATGCTCGCCAAGGTAGGAGTTGACAACCATCATCGCTGGCCAATCTACTGAACCACGATTGATCGAAATAGGATAGCCTGTGTAGATAGCAGTACCAAGATTGTTCGGTTTAGTAACCAATTGCACTTGAATGCCATCTGGCATAGACACCTCACCTAATTCAGGAATTATTGGCTGAGTATCCGGTAACATGGACACGTCCTTTTTAAGTTTCTCAACGAATGTTTTGGGATAAGCACCTGCGATACCTATGGTCACATTGTTTTTAGTGAAAAAGCTCTTGTAGTGATTCACTACATCCTCTCGAGTAATATTGGCTAGGCCTTTTGAAGTACCTGTTTTTATATGAGCGTAACGCGTGCCCGCAAACAATTTCTCTTCCAAAGCCATCTTACTCAAATCCTCATCAGAATCTGCTTTAATTACTTCTTTAACATTGTTTTCAAAATTGGATTTCACACGATTGAAGTCCTTTTCAGCGAAAGTAGGATTGAGAATGAGGCTCCTGAATATTTCGTAAAACGAATCCAGAAAGTCCTTATGAACCTCAAAAGTGAAAGTGGACATTTCCTTATCCGTAAAGGCACTGTAATTTGCTGCCATTGGGTAAAGGAGATCATCTATTTCAGACTTGGTGTAAAGGTCACTACCTGTCTGAGTCAGAAGACTTGCGGTAAGATTGGTCAAGCCTTCCTTTCCAACAGGATCACTAATAGAACCATTTTTAAAGGCAAGTTTCACCACTATTTTGGTGGAAGCCATAGGCAGTTCCACTACTTCTTGAGCCATCACTTGAAAGCCCAATGAAACCAGAATTATATATGCTAATTTTTTCATGACAGGCTATAGTTTGATATTTAGTTCCTGAGACACTTCTAGCGCCTCATCAGGTGAAATGGTAGCAACAGTAAGCTGGGTATTTACGAAATACTTCTGCGCAACTCGCATGATATCCTCGGCTGTTACATTATCAAAATTTTCATATGCCTTATTAACATCTGCTGGATTGCCAGTAAGCCAAATGTACCATGACAATGAATTGGCAATTCCTGCAGGATTGTCCAAGCTCATGGCATAAGAATATTTGATATTGCTTTTGGTCTGAGAGAGAAGTTCTGCATCAACTGGCTCTAATTTTAATTTTTCCAAAACTGTATTGATCTCGTCTTTCACGTAAGCCATATCACCTTTATTGACCAGAGTAGTGCTAATTGACCACAAGCCAGGATCTACGGTATTCAATCCCCCTGCACCAAGTTGTCTTACCTTCTGTTCGTCCACTACAAGTTTTTTGTAGATATCAGACTTTTGAGAAAAGGCCAAGCTACCAATGACATCCAATACTGCCATGTCATTATTATCTACACTGAAAGCTGGGCCTTTGTAATTCATGTCAAGCACTGGCGGAAAATTAGCCTCTTGAATATGGGTGTATCGAGTGGCTTCCTGCACAGGCTCTTGAGGAATTTGCTGCGTGAAGCTGCCTCGCTCCCAACTTGAGAAATATTTCTTCGCAAGATCATTCACCTTATCAGAGGTCACGTCACCCACTACTAAGACCGTGCAATACTCCGGACGATAATAGCGATCGAAGAACTCCAGCGAATACTCATATTGATTGGGCATGTCAACTACATCATCCCAAAAACCAATGGTCGTATGGCTGTATGTATGCGTATCGTAAGCTGTTTTGTAAAGCGCCGCGTTAAGCTTAGAGTATGGGCTTGCATAGTTCTTAGTATACTCACCTTTCACGGCACCTGCTTCCACTTTGAAGTCTTCTTCTGAATAATTCAAATTCATGAATCGATCAGCCTCTAGCTCAAACATTTTGTCAAGCATTTCTGCATTCCCGGTCATATGATAGACCGTGCGATCCCACCAAGTATTGGCATTGGCAGCAGCACCGATTGCTTTCAAGGCTTCACTGTATTCAGCTTTGGAATACTGGTCAGTTCCTCTAAACATCATGTGCTCGAAAAAGTGGGCAAAACCAGACTTTCCTGGCTCTACTTCATCACGGCTGCCCACTCGGACTACTATGAAGAAAGAAGCCAAACCGGGGCTGTTATATGGCACTGTGACCACATTGAGTCCATTGTCAAGTTTGGACTGCTGGATGGGATAGGGGAAGATCCCATCTTTTTTTGGGGCCTCTGACGGAGCAGAACACCCAAGCAAAAGAATAATAACCGAAAAGGCTATTGCTAGTGTATTTTTCATTGGATTATAATTTTTGTCTAGGTTAAAAGTAATCGGTATTAATGAAATGGAAATCAGAGTTGCGCTAAATGGTGAGATAGAGCGATAAGTGGAAAAATGTAACCGTGATGGTAATGAGACCAATTAAAATTAACCACTTCTGAAATCAGAGTATTTGTGAGCCTTTGGAAGGAGTGTTGGATTTCATTAGTTTGCCGCTGGTCATTGGCAAGAGGTGCTCCGTCTTAATCATGACTGAGAAGAAAATAATCCTTACAAAATGAATGAAGTAGAATTCAAAATCTTTGAAACCGGAATATCAATTATCCTATTCGTAATAATTAGGATCATAATAACCATGTTAATTGATCGAACTGTGAACAAAAGTCTTTTGCAGAAAACCCGAGGAAAAATTATCAAGAAGATTTTTCAGATCATACTCGTAGCAATAGTCTCTTTATTCATTCTCACAGTTTGGGGAGTGAACCAGTCCGAATTGTTCGTTTTCATGGCCTCTGTGCTGACGGTCATAGGTATAGCCCTATTTGCCCAATGGTCTCATTTATCAAATATTACATCAGGCATAATTATCTTCTTTAATCATTCAGTAAAATTGGATGACACAATTTCCATAATAGACAAGGACTATGACGTGGAAGGAAGAGTAAGCGATATTGGTCTTTTCTTTGTGAAACTGAAGACAAAAGAAGGAGAAGAAATATCTTTACCCAACAACATTTTCTTGCAGAAAATGATAAAAAAGAAGAAAACAACTTAAAGTGATTGGTTTCAATAACTCAAACTCTTTCACCACTCCACCCGATATGTCAAAATGGGAATAAGCCCGAGCTGGTATTGTGTATCGACTTGCTCAGTGTAGGTGTCGTAGTAGCGATACGCTTCATTTTGTCGGTTCAGGACATTTTGCAAATCAAGTGCTATGGAAGACGTCCAATTACTGTGAACCTTTGTCCAGATCATTCTGAGGTCCAAGCGGAGATAAGGTGTGGTACGATAAGCCTCATTCATCACAAAAGGTGAGCCGATTGTTTCACTTCTCACAGTGAGAGGTCTTCCGCCTTGCACCATTCCACGCAGGTTGATTCCGAACCTCTTTTCTGCTTCCTTCTTCATTCTTGTCCATTCTTTGCCGCTGGTAAGCCGTGCGCTATACCCAGTATTGTAGGCGCTTTCCTCATTGCCTATTTCGCTATTGAAAAGACTGCCACCTGTTTGGATATAAAAGCCATTTTGGAGCGGTTTATTCAGAGATAAAGAAAATCCGTAGCTACTAGTTTCTACCTCTTGCGGTAAAAGAGGATCGTACACATAAACCTTAGGAAATAGGTAATAAAACAGCTCTGAACTCGCACTTATATTACCAACCTCACCCGCATAGTTCAGTAAAAATCGCTGAGATTCTAAAAACCCCATAGTTGTACCCGTTACGGGTCTTGGCGTCTGATCAAAGTAAAAATTGAATGGCCTTTGCAATTGATTGTATAGACCGTAGGATGCAGTGAGGGAATGATTTTCAGCAAGGGAATAAGTAAGTGAAGCACGCGGTTCCAATTTTGTCTGATCCTCTATTATACTCATTGCAATACCTGCCGTCCATGATATATTTCGGATTAAAACGCCTGACAAATTCCAATAAGGTCTCCATAAATATTGATTTATCGACCCATTAACATTTTGACTTTCATGTACTATTCCATCGAGATATGTTTGTCGCGTTTCTGCAGTATAAAAGTATTGATTAGCCATCAAACCCATGCTGCTGTTAATACTCGAAAACATACGAGTCATCCAATATCCATTGAAACTCAGAGTGGATTGCTGGTCTTCAAAAAAGGTCTCTTTGCCTTCATTAAGACCAATGATAAAAACCCTGAGACTATCTACTGTTTCTGCCTCTCTTAAATTCTCAACACCTGAGTAAACTAGGCTTCCGCCAATATGCCCATTCTCCAATCCCGTACGAAATGATGTGCCAACTGCGCCCATTCTAGAATCATAATTAATGTCTCCACGATCCTTTGCTCTTTCTATCGTCTCTGGTTTTTCAAAGTCGTTGTAACTCGCCCCTCCCAAAGCAAAGAATTTCAGTTCTGTCTTCTCACCAATTTGGGTATTCACACTCAAGGATAAATCTTGAAAACCGATCTCCTCACCACCGAAATCCACTCCAAATTGTGCGAGCAATCCAGTGAAAGAATATCGGTAATTCGCCGCGTAGGTTGTTCTATCATTCTTACTTAAAGCTCCCTCCGTGGCAAAGTCCAAACCAATGAGGGAAGCCTGTGCAGTATACTGCCGATTGCTTGCGCCCTTCTTGATATTCATATCAAACACTCCAGCTGTAGCATTGCCCTGTGCAACAGAAAATCCACCGTATAGAAACTGAGATCTATCCAGCATCTGTGCACTCAGTATATTGACGCCTCCACCTGTGGCAGTAGGCTGATCAAGGAAAGTACCCGCATTTGAAAGGTGATTCGGATTGACAATCTCGGACCCTTCCAGTTTCCAAATGTTAAGTGATGGAGACAAGCCTCTCACTGAAATAAGATTGTTTTGATCATTGGTAACCGCCAAGTCAGGGCTAGCTATAATGACTCTAGCTGGATCATTATAGCTCGCTGCATATCGATTGATTTGCTCCTCTGTAATCCCAATTTTCCCAAGCGTGATGGTAGCTCTTTTCGCATAAACAGCTACTTCTTGTAGGTC
>JBLIFO010000116.1:0-9077 GCA_047633875.1 Marinoscillum sp.
CCCAAATGTGCCAATCACCAAATCATGCTCACGTGGATGTATGACCATGTCCATAGTGTTTACTGTTGGATATTCATTGGTCCATTTGGTCCATGAAGCAGCCTCATCCATAGAAACATACAAACCATCATCAGTGCCCAAAAACATCAATTTTGATTCTATTGGGTCTTGAATAATAGAAAGGACATATCCAGCAGCATCAGTTCCATCTACAATTCGCTCCCACGTTTTACCGTAATTTTTGGTGCGGTAAACATATGGTATGAAATCGAAGTTTCTATAGTTATTAACCACTACAAGTGCTTCACCAGCATTTTTATTGGAAACTTGCAACTGTGGAATCCAAGCGTTTTTCGGTAGGTCTTTTATCGTCCCCGAAACTTTGTTCCAAGTCTTTCCACCATCCTTAGTCAATTGAACATTGCCATCGTCTGTGGTGGCCCAGATTACATCCTTTTCTAGCAGACTTGGTGTGATAGCGAGAATGGTACAATAATTCTCCGCACCAGTGGCATCCATCGTCAACCCACCACTTTCACTTTGGTTTTGTTTTTCCTTGTCGTTAGTTGTTAGGTCAGGGGAGATGATGTCCCATGTTTGGCCCTTGTCTGTACTCTTATGAACAAACTGGCTACCAAAGTAAATGGTACTCTTGTCAAAAGGGTCTTGAGCGATAGCCGCGTTCCAGTTGAATCGAAGTTTTTCACCTGATAATGGTGCATATGGCTTCACATATTCGAAATGTCCTGTTACCCGGTCATATCTGCCAACCCAGCCTTCTTGTGCCATGGAGAATCCATAGCGACTATCATCTGCATCTGGTACTACATCGAAACCATCACCAAAACTGATCTCTTGCCAGTAGCTGTTTCTGATGCCTTGATCTTTCCACACATATGCCGGACCAGCCCAAGAGCCATTGTCTTGCATCCCGCCATAGACATTGTATGGGTATTCATTGTCTACAGCTATGTGGTAAAATTGCGCTACTGGTATATTTTCAACGAAACGCCAAGTTTTCCCCCGGTCACGGCTGATGTTTAAACCTCCATCATTGCCATCAATCATATAGTTAGGATCAGTAGGATGGATCCACAATGCATGATGATCAGGGTGAACACCTCGGCTGGTATTATATGCGGGCATCAACTGCTCGAAAGATTTACCACCATCATTAGACACATTCACATAGGTGAAAACACTGTAAAGTCTATTTTCATTAATAGGGTCAACTGCTAAATCACTGTAGTAAAATGGTCGATTGCCGATATCGTCCTTTTCACTTACCAAAGCCCATTTAAAACCACCATCAGTTGATTTGTAAAGCCCATTTTTCTTTGCTTCTATGAGGGCATAGATAATGTTAGGATCACTAGGAGCGATCGCCAAACCGATTCTCCCCAAATTGCCTTCTGGCAGCCCATCTTCTTTTGTTTTCTTCGACCAATTCTCACCGCCATCATAAGTGATATAGAGTCCCGAACCTTCACCTCCTGAGGTAAAGAAGTATGGTTGACGGTAATGCTCCCACATGGCTACAACCAGTTTATTGGGATTTTGAGGATCAATTACCATCTCAGCAGCGCCAGTTTTATCATTGACATAAAGTATTTTTTTCCAAGTTTTACCTCCGTCTGTAGTTTTGAAAACACCTCGCTCAGGATGGATTCCCCATGGGGAACCGATGGCTGCTACGTAAACAGTGTTGGGATTAGATGGGTCAATAATTATTCTATGAATGTTGCGTGTTTTTTCGAGTCCCATTTTGGTCCATGTACGACCTGCATCCAAACTTTTGTAGATGCCATCTCCACCATTCAGAGAGTTTCGTGGGTTTCCTTCACCTGTACCCACCCAAAGTACAGAGGGGTTTGATTGCTGAATTGCTACGGCACCAACTGAACCAGTTGTTTTACTATCAAAGGTTGCTGCCCATGATATACCTCCATTTTCAGACTTCCAAAGTCCGCCAGATGCAGTACCAACGTAGATAACTTCGGGTCTGTCGTTTACTACATCGATGGATGTAACTCGACCTGCCATTCCCGCCGGACCAATACTTCTTGGCTTTATGCCTTTGAGAAGATCCATATCGAGTTGAGCAAATAAAAGGAAGGGGATGCAAATGGTGAGAATGCTAAAGGTGCGTTTCATATTTGAATTAGGTTTTACTTAAGTATAAACCTATATAAAAAATGAGAGGTTGAGAGCACCTATTTTACCATAGGTGAAATAGCTATATGAACTGTATGGTAAATTCAATTCGCGAAATATGTGAATAAATACGATCAAATGTCGGCTAAGCGAAATTTTAAAAGATTGTATTTGGAAGGAGTAAATTATCTTGAAGTTTCAATTAAGGAATCTTTTATGTTGAAGTACTCCCGTTTAATTCCCCTTCTTATTTTGGTTTCATGCATTGGGACTGATAAGCTCGACGACCCAAAAGACTCAGCTATTATGCTTGATATCAACCCTTTAGTCTTACAGATTGGTAATACGCATCAATTGGAAGCGTCTTATTGGTACAACATGTGGGTCGAAGATCCTTCGTTTACTCTGGTTTGGAAAAGTGGTGATATTCGAATTGTCTCGGTCAATCAAAGTGGTATTTTGACTGCAGTCGCCAAAGGTCAAACTCAAATAGAGGTGATAGCACCCTTTGAGGATACTTTAGTTGTGATGCTAACTGTGGTTGAGTCGATCGACGAAGTGAGCAGAGTAATTATCACTGGGGCTGAGAATTCAATTTTAGTTGGAGAAAAGATTCAGTTGAATGCAGAAGCTTTTAACTTAAGTGATGTCTCCGTGCAGGGAATAGATCCAACATTTTGGGTTTCCACTAATCCTGCAATTGCAGAAGTTGATCAAAATGGTTTAGTAACTGGATTGGCTGATGGAGCCACTTTTATATCGGCAACTATAGATGATGTGACAAGTGCCGGATACCCGATAGTCGTGGGTTCGTTATCCAAAATTGGTGTATTCCAAAGTGCAAATGGATATAATGCACAAGGTATGGTCACATTGACTACTGATGCGTCGGGAAATTTGATATTGACTTTGAGTAATGATTTCCAAGTCAGTTTTGCTCTGGGAACATTTCTTTATTTAGCCAATAGCACCAGTGGGTCGACTGTAGCATCTCAAGGTTTTGAAATAGAAGAGATCAGATCCAATGGACCTGCGACATACAATCTTGCTGACTATAATTCATCACTTACAATAGATGACTACCAATATGTTGTGCTATTGTGTAAGCCAGCGAGTATCACTTTTGGATTTGCCGAACTCAATTGATTCGATATGCGATTTATAATTACACTTATATTAATATCGATAATTCAATCTGCCGCTAATGCTGGTGGCGGTTGGGTTCTTGGAAAAGGAAAGGGATTTTACAAGCTTTCGCAAAATGTCATTAGAGCAGATGGATTGTTCAATCCAAATGGAGATGTAATAGATATCCCGACAATCAGCCTTTATACTACAAGCCTTTACGGGGAATTTGGTCTAAATGACAGACTGAATCTGATAGGATATGTTCCTCTTTTTGTTAGAAGTACGCAAAATACCATTTCCTTCAACCAAAGTGGTAACACCTTACCGGGACAGGAAAAGAACACCTTGCTAGGTGATGCTTTGGTAGGAGTGAAGTATGGTTTTTTTCAGGATAAAAAGGTAGTCATGGCGGCTGGATTGATGCTTGGTCTTCCATTTGGTGATTCTGAAGTTACCTCTGAAAATATATTACAAACTGGCGATGGTGAATTCAACCAATTGCTTTCCTTAGAGGCGAGTCGTTCATTTTATCCAGCTCCTTTTTATGCTTCTGCATATATTGGTTTCAACAACCGCACTAAAGGTTTTTCTGAGGAAGTCCATCTAGGAGGCGAGATTGGGTTTGTCAAAGCTGGATTTGCCTTCATTATGAAAGTGAAGAATATCTCCTCGCTCTATAATGGTGATGCTGGCGCAAATGGCTCGAACGGTGTGTTTGCAAACAACACAGAATATTTCAGCTATACGCCAGAAATTGCCTACAATGTATCAGACCAATTTGGTGTTTCAGGATCGGCAGGATTTGCGTTCAGCGGAAAGCGAATCCTAGCCGCACCCAATTTTGGTATTGGGCTGTTTTTGAAAATTTAGAATTTGATACTCAATCCGAAATAAGGGGATATGTATTGCGTCGCTTTGTAACCACCATCAGAAGTAGGGGTAAACGCCCAATAGTAATCAAGCCCAGTTGCTAGAAATTTATTCAAGTGATAAATCATTCTAATTTTTGCGAGTGAATTTTCGTCAAATTTAAAAGCATCACCTAAATCACTCAGATTACCTTTGATGTAGCTACCCTGAAAAGAAAACTTATCTGCAAGCCGATCCAAGTCTGCATGCACTTGGACTGTCGCAGGTGTCGCCGCGGTGAGTTCATCAGGGATCATTAAGCTACCGCCTAGTACTACTTTTTTCAAGATATGTCCTGTAAGGCTACCGTAGAATCCACTCATTGCTCCAGCGCTACCCAATGAAAGAATTTTAGCGTCTTTGTTGATTTCGTAAGTAGCATCAAAAAACTGTGGCAGATAGTGCTCAGTATAGGTCAATCGCTCAATACGAATGTCTGTGCTTAATATATCAGCGATGAAATGAAATCTAAAGTTCAAACCAACGCTTACACCAGATCCATCTTTATATCCATCGCTCATGGTCTCAGGAGCGTTTCTACCATCATAGATGGCATTTAAAGTGTCTGTAAGTGCTTGAGAAGACATATTAAGCTTTGAATAATTGGCAAATAAATCTATCTGAATGAAAGGAATGCTGAGTAAAGTCACACCAGCATCTATACCAATGGCACCAACTCCATTCTGAGTAAATCGATAGGATGTAGACGTGCTGTCACTCGTAATGATCGCATTTGAGTCTTTGTCGCGAACAATTGTTGAACCTAGTTCGAATGTCTTCACAATAGGAATACCCGTGCGACTCAAAGGTCTCACATACGGTCTAATAGAGAATAGATTGAATGATCCAGGACTGAAATCACTATACATACCATCAATACCACCCCAGCCTTTGTAGTTAAGGTCATAGTGCAAACCAACTTTTCGCTTCTCAAAGCTGGTGGAGTTTGTATAGTTGTTGATCAATCCGCCGAAACCAATCGAGGTACCATTTAACTGACCAACTTTCACATAGATAGGATCACGTTTCTGCACACCATATCGGATATAAGTTATCAATCTTGCGGCTCCAATACCGTCTTTAAAGATCTCCGTTCTTATCGATTTATCATCTAGTCCGTACAGGATTGGCACATTTAGACCCACACCAACTTTCCCAATGGAGAATTCAGGGCTGAGTACCATACCAACAAAATATTGATCATCAATCAACGTAGCTGTAAACCCACCATTAAATGATCCACCACCGCTATTTGGCTGACCCCCTCTGAAATCTTGAATATTTGGATCTTCCTCATATTCTTTTTTCGGTTTCTTTTCTTTTACTGGGTCTTCAATAGCCTCCTCGAAAACTGGAGTTTGTTCTTTGATTTCCGGGGTTTCTTCAGATGGAAGTGAGTCAGTAGGTACATCCAAAATTGGTTGTTCTACTTTAGGTACAGAATCAGCAGGAATTGATTGAACTGGTGCTAATTGTAAAGTCGTTTCTTCGGTACTACTTTGCGTGGTTTCAGAAGTTGGTTCTGGATTTGGAGTTTCAGGCGCAGAAGTTTCCTCGACCGTTGGTTGAGGGTCTTTGGATTTCTTCTTTTTCTTCTTTTTGGAGTCTTCCCATAAATAGGAATAATCTGAATAATCATCGGCAGTATCTTGTGCCAATGCGGATAGAGAGCCAGAAAAGAAAAACGTTCCGAGAAGAAGAATCAATATCGCTCTTGTCATATCTTAATAATGTTCAATTCATTTCAATAATAGTTCAATTATTTAACTATTAAGAAATTTTAATCAGATAATAGTTCTTCTTTCCTTTCTGTGCTAATAGGTACTTTCCTTGCAATAAATCGAAATTTAAAGGAGCAACATCGGAATCTATTTTCACCTTATTGATACTTACGCCACCACCTTTGATCATTCTACGAGCTTCGCCTTTTGATTCGAAAACAATACCTCCTGACACTTCACTTAGTAAATCGGTAATGTTTTCTGTTGCCTGATAAGCCGCTAGACTAATTTCCGCCTGAGGTACACCCTCGAACACTTGCAGTAAGGTTTGTTCATTTACTTCCGAAAGTTCTTCGGTTGTGCTTTTTCCGAACAGTATATTGGAGGCTTTTATTGCCATTTCGAGATCTTCCTTTGAGTGGACTCTGATGGTGATCTCCTCAGCCAATGTCTTTTGCAAAAGTCTCATGTGAGGTTCTTCGCGATGCTTGGTTATAAGTGCATCAATCTCATCATGGTCTTTAGTGGAGAATATTTTAATATACTTCTCAATATCCTCATCAGATGAGTTAATCCAATATTGGTAAAATTTATAGGGTGAAGTTTTCTCAGGATCAAGCCAGATATTACCACCTTCAGACTTTCCAAATTTCGAGCCATCAGATTTAGTAATAAGTGGAGTGGTCATAGCGAAAGCGACCCCTTGACCTTTACGTCTGATTAGTTCAGTTCCTGTGACGATGTTTCCCCACTGATCAGAGCCACCGAGCTGAAGTTTTACATTTTTATTTTTCCAAAGCCAGTAGAAATCATAGCCCTGCACAAGTTGATAGGAGAATTCTGTAAAGGAAAGACCTGTCTCTAGTCGGCTTTTTACTGAGTCCTTGGCCATCATGTAATTGACGGAAATGTGCTTTCCTACATCCCGAATGAACTCCAAAAAGTTGAATTCTTTAAACCAATCGTAGTTATTGACCAGTTCTGCTGCATTGTCACCATTGAAATTGAGGAATTTTTCTAATTGACCTTTTACTCCTTTTATGTTGCGACTCAGCGTTTCTTCATCGAGCAGATTTCTCTCAGAGGACTTTCCGGAAGGATCGCCCACCATACCTGTTGCGCCTCCCACTAGGGCAATAGGCTTATGGCCAAAACGCTGAAAATGCATCAATGTCATGATTTGAACCAAATTACCTATGTGTAGGGAATCTGCGGTAGGATCAAAACCAATATAGGCAGTGGTCATCTCCTTGGTCAATTGATCTTCCGTTCCGGGCATGATGTCATGAACCATACCTCTCCACTTCAATTCCTCTACTATGTTTTTCATTGCTTCCTTGATATTCTAAATAAGGTCGCAAAAATAGAAGGGATTTTATATCCGGAGTACTAAACCTGCTGAAATTGGTTTTTCAATCAACTAGAATCTTTGGAAATCGAGCTAAAAATCAAATCCTTTGGCCGAGTCATTATTCAAAACTACTGCTGTTCTTGTTTCTCGTCGAAATTTGGACTGATTTTGAAATATTGATCATTGATACAAGAGGAAATCTCATTGATGCGCGTTTGCAAGAGATCAAGGTATTCGTGCAATCCACTATCAAAAATGTCGGAGATATCCGCAAACTCGAGATCCGACCTAAGATTACCAATGAACTTTTCAGCCTTGTTGGAGAAACCACGCTTAGAATCTGAAATTTCATGCAAACAGGACTCTGCACTCGCTAGGCAAAACATGATTGATCTTGGAAAGTGTGGGTTTAAAACGAGGTATTCAACGATATTAGATGGATCTACTTTCCCATATAGTTTCTTGTAAGCATTGAATGCACTCACTGATTTGAGGAGGGCGTTCCAATGAAGAAAATCTAATGGTGATCCTACTTCTTCCACTGAAGGAAGAAGTACGTGATACTTTACATCCAGAATTCGGGAGGTCTTATCAGCACGCTCTAAATATTGACCCAATTTCGTGAAAAACCATGCTTGAGTACGCGGAGAAGTATCATAGGCAATACCTTGAAGCAACTGCAGTTTGTATTTTATCTCTCTGAAAAACGAAGCATCATC
This sequence comes from Marinoscillum sp., assembly GCA_047633875.1. GTDB lineage: Bacteria > Bacteroidota > Bacteroidia > Cytophagales > Cyclobacteriaceae > Marinoscillum. The sequence continues at coordinate 7,983 of JBLIFO010000116.1, forward strand.
TTTCTTCCAGGATTCATTTTTATTGGCAGCAACGACGAAATAATGAAGATCGTTTAGCACTTCCCAGGTTTCTTTGGAAAGGTTTTCTCTTATTTGCCGCGCGTTCTCTCTGGCTCTTTCCACACTAATGGCAATACAGTTTTGGTTTCGCTTGTCAAATGCTAAAAAGAAGATTGCATTTTCTCTTTCATAAGAAGTAAAATGCTTATCGAACAATTCCTTATCGCCTGATGCCGCAATCAATGGTTTCCACTGCTCTTTCATGCCTGCAGGCAGATCAATGGAAAGATTGAAATTCACATCTATGAATCGGGCATAGTTCTCAGCGCGCTCGGTATATCTTCCAAGCCAAAACAATGAGTCTGCTACTCTACTAAGCATATTTTCTTCTTCTATTATTTATAAAGTACCCAAGTATCCTTGCTACCACCACCTTGAGATGAGTTTACCACCAATGATCCTTCTACTAAAGCAACACGGCTCAGTGCTCCTGGGAGCACTTTTATATCCTGACCATAAAGGATGTAAGGTCGCAAATCCACATGTCTCGGGGCTATTGATTTTTCAGTGATAGTAGGCACTGTGGACAAAGAGAGGGTAGGTTGAGCGATGTAGTTCCTAGGGTTGTTCTTCACCAGTTTTCTGAATTTCTCGTGTTCTTCTTTCCCGACTTTTGGACCTATCATCATACCATATCCACCAGCCGCATTGGTTTCTTTTACCACCAGACTTTCAATATTGTCAAGCACATACTCCATTGCTTCTTTCTCAGAGCAGATGTATGTAGGTACGTTTTCTATAATTGGATCTTCACCTAGATAATATTTAATAATTCGAGGCACATAGACATATACAGCTTTGTCGTCAGCCACACCAGTACCTGGTGCATTTGCAAGTGCGACATTGCCAGCTTTGTAAGCTTCGAAAATGCCTGGGATTCCCAACATCGATTTAGGATTGAAAACCAGTGGGTCAATGAAAGTATCGTCTATTCTTCTATAGATTACGTCCACTTGCTTCAATCCTTTAGTGGTTTGCATGTAGACCATCTTATTTTTCACAATCAAATCTTGGCCAGTGACCAACTCAACACCC
>JBLIFO010000117.1:0-9070 GCA_047633875.1 Marinoscillum sp.
CAAACGAGTAGGTCTAGGATAACCCTACTATCATTGTGATTATATTAATGAAAAATTGTGTTTAAGTAAAAAAATTCAATATGACCTTAACAATGAATCTACCCAATCAAATACGCCTTAAACGCTTCGTAATCATTCTCGATGAGGGTCGCTTCTTTGGTGCGGGTCATCAGTTCTGATACAAAATGTGGAAGTGGTATTTCGCGATCAAGTGCCTTTACGACTGTATCTAAGAACTTACTGTAGTGAGCAGTTTCCAAGAAAATGCCTATTTCATTCTCAGCTAAGTCAGCTTTCAACGCAGCATAACCAATCGCTCCATGTGGATCGAGAATGTAGTCTGTATTGCGGAAGCATGTAGCCATGATCTCTAAAGTGTCTTTATCACTTAGCGTAAAACCTTTCACATGCTTTTTGATGTCTGCAAAGAGTTTGTCGTGCAAGTCGAGCATCCTTGGATGATTACTTGGGTCACTCACATCCATCGCATTGGAAATGGTGGACACTGTTGGTTGTGGCTTGTAACTACCACTTTCCAGATAGCGAGGCACCACATCGTTTGCATTGGAAGCGGCTATGAATCTTTTGATAGGTAGGCCCATTTTTTTAGCGAGCATACCTGCGGTGATATTTCCGTAATTGCCTGAAGGCACGGACATCACCAGTTGCTCACCCGGCAACTGCCGATACGCATCAAAGTAATAAAGTGACTGTGGGAGCCATCTTGCAATGTTGATGGAGTTAGCCGAACTCAGATTGAGTTGACTGTTGATGTCTTCATCTAAGAAGGCTCTTTTGACCATTGCTTGACAGTCGTCAAAGTTGCCTTTCACTTCAATGGCACTAATGTTTTTGCCCAAAGTGGTCAACTGCTTTTCTTGCAGATCACTCACTTTTCCGCTAGGGTAGAGGATAATTACATTCACGCCCGGCACTTCATAAAATCCCGAAGCAACTGCGCCACCAGTATCGCCTGAGGTGGCCACAAGGATGGTGATTTCTCTTTGATCGGTTTCGTTGAAGTAGCCAAGGCAGCGTGCTAAAAACCTTGCCCCAACATCTTTGAAAGCATAAGTAGGGCCATGAAATAGCTCCAAAGTATGGATATTGTCATTGACCTGTACCACAGGCACTTCAAAATCCAGTGCTTTTTCTAATATGTCTGCTAATTGAGCCTTTGGAATATCCTCTTCACAGAATTCTCCAAGTACTTCAAAACCAATTTCTGGCAAAGATTTTTCGCTGAGGCTATTGAAAAATTTCGCTGGAAGCACAGGGATGCGCTCTGGGAAATAAAGTCCTTTATCAGCAGGTAAGCTTTTAATGACTGCATCTTTGAAGGACACAGGACTGGAAATGCCGTTGGTAGAGTAAAATTTCATGTTCGATCAACTATTGATCACCTCACAACCGCGCGGGTTGATTTTGGAGATGTGAAGCAATACGGTAAGATTGGTTTGGTCGTAGAGTGGTTTGACAGCATCCGCGCAAGCTTGGGCCGCTTCATCTGAAGTGAACAAAGCAAACATACTTGGTCCAGAACCAGAGATATTGAAGCCCACAGCGCCTTTGGATTTGGCCAATGCCTTCATCTCATCATAGAGCGGAATCAACTGCTTGCGTGCTGGCTCGGCGATGCGGTCCTGAATAGATCGCTCCATGAGTCCAAAGTCCGCGGTATGCAAGGCATGGATCAAGCTCCCAACATTTCCCCATTGCTCGCGCGCTTCACTTACTTTCAGTTCCACAGGTAAGAGTCCCTTGGCTACAGAAGTTTTGATTTCCACATCAGGAAAGATGATGAGCACACGCAAGGCTTCAGGCGTGGGTACTTCGAAAAGTTCGAGAGGTTCATAGCTTCTCACCGCTTGAAATCCTCCAAGAAGAGATGGTGCCACATTATCCGCATGATAGCATTTGGAAGCAAGTGCCTCACCCTCCAATGCAAAGGGGAGTAAGTCTCTATCCGATAGCGGACTGCCTAAAAGTTTGTTTGCAGCGTAAACAGAACCAGACGCGCTTGAAGCACTGCTACCTAAGCCACTGCCAGGCTTGAATAGTTTCTTGATATGGATGTCCATCCCTTGTTTGCTTCCAAGGTGGTCAAGCAAAGATTGGATGGCCACTGAAGCCACATTTTCCAAAGGATCGGTGGGTAAATCAGCACCTTCCGTAGGGAGGACGTTTAAAAGTCCGTCAGTGCGCTTGGTAAGCGTGATTACATCTCCCAAGCCCTCTATGGCAAATCCGAAAGTATCATAGCCTGGGCCCACATTGGCCACAGAAGCAGGAGCAAATATTTTAACTTTTTCCACGTCGATTTATTCTGATTGAGAAAGTCTAAGCACATCCGCAAAAATCCCTGAAGCGGTAACCTCTGCTCCAGCTCCGGCACCTTTGATGACCATTGGCTGCTCTTTGTATCTATTTGTGTAGAAAAGCACAATGTTGTCTTTTCCTTCCAGATTGTAGAATGGATGCTTGGCATCTACAGCTTCGAGACCCACGGATCCATGCCCGTTTTCATACTTGGCTACCACTTTTAGGCGCTTTCCTTCAGCGTTTGCTGATTTATAAAGTGTTTTAAAATGCTCTTCTTCCTCTTCCACTTTTTTATAGAAATCTTCAATGGAAGTACTCTCCATGCAGCTTTTTGGAAGGAAGGAGTTTAATGTGATGTCTTCATACTCGCATTTGTAGCCGCTTTCGCGAATGAGTATAACAATCTTCCTTTTAACATCCGAACCAAAAAGATCCAATCTTGGATCAGGCTCGGTATAGCCCAGTTCTTTGGCTTTTTTGATCACATCTACGAACTTGGTTTTGCCATTGTATTCATTGAAAAGGAATACCAATGTGCCTGACAATACCGCTTCTATTTGATGGATTTGATCGCCACTTCGTACCAAATCGCTCAGTGTAGAAATGACTGGCAAGCCAGCGCAAACATTGGTTTCAAATAGGAAGCTGCTGCCATGACGTTTGCTGATGTTCTTCAAGTTGAGGTAGTCAGCGTATGGGCCTGTCGCAGCGATTTTGTTTGGAGTCACTACGGAGATACTCTTTTGCAGGATTTGCGGATAAAGAGCCGCTACTTCCTCAGATGCTGTGATGTCTATGAAAATACTGTTACGTAGGTTCATGTCATACATCTCTTTGAGATATGCTTCTTTATTATACTTCTCTCCATCGGTGAGTGACGTCTGCCATTTAGAGAATGGAATACCATCTTTGTTGAAGCTCATGAGTCTTGAATTGGCGACACCAATTACTTTCACATTGAGCTGATGGTTTTTCTTTAAGTAATTGAACTGCTGCGCCAGCTGCTCGATAAAGGTTTTTCCAACGTTTCCTGTACCAATGATGAATAGGTTGATGCGCTTTGTGACTGAATGGAAGAAACTCTCATGTAGGACATTCAAAGATTTTTCCAGATCATCTTTTGAAATTACAGCTGAGATATTTCGCTCTGAAGAACCTTGCGCGATTGCTTTGATGCTCACACCATTTTTCCCAAGTACGTTGAACATCTGACCGCTTACGCCCACTTGGTTTTTCATATTAGAACCAACCAAAGCAATGATAGAAAGATCTGTTTCTACAGTGACAGGATCTATCTTATTTTGCTCTATTTGCTCTTCAAATTCTTGGTTGAGTGCTTTCAGTGCTGCTTTAGCTTCTTTGTTGTCAATACCCACAGAGATAGAATGCTCCGAGCTGGATTGCGTGATTAGGATCACGTTGATCTGCGCATCAGATAGCGCTTGAAACAATCTGAACGAAAACTTAGGAACACCTACCATGCTGCTACCACTAAGCGTCACCATGGCGATATCCTTGATGCTGGAAATTCCTCGAATAAGTGATTTATCTTCATCCCACTCTTTGGTGATCAAAGTGCCCGAGTGTTCCGCATTGAAGGTGTTTTTGATGGTAATCGGAATGCCTTTTTGCAGAGCTGGTTGGATACTCGGTGGATAGATCACTTTCGCACCAAAATGTGAAAGTTCTAGTGCTTCTTCATAGGAGACGTGCTCTATGAAATTTGCTCGCTTCACGATTCTTGGATCTGCCGTCATCAGGCCATCGACATCCGTCCATACTTCAAAATGATCAGCGTCCAATACTCCTGCGAGTATAGCTGCTGAATAATCGGAACCGCCACGACCTAAAGTAGTGGTTTGTTTGTCCATAGTGGACGCGATAAACCCAGGGAAAAGGTTCACTTTTTTAAACTCAGGTCTCAGCGCTTGTAGCCTCTTGGTAGTCTCCTTAAAATTGACACGGGCATGACCAAAATGATCATCCGTGATGATATAATCACGGCTATCAAATAAGGTAACGTCGATGCCTTCATTTCTGAAAAATTCTGAAATGATCAGCGTAGAAAGCCTTTCTCCAGTGCTGTGGATATAATCTGCACTTCGTGGTGTCAGTTCTCTAAGCAACCAAACGCCTTTACAGATATCTTCAAATTCCTGAATAATGGCGTAAAATTTTTGGTCAGGCTTGTTTTCAATCAGGTTGTAATACAGCGTTTCGTGCTGAACCTTTACGGCTTCAATATGCGAAGAATAGTCTTTGCGTCCTGCAGCAGCCAGCTCACCTATTTTCACTAACTGATCAGTGACTCCTCCTACCGCGGAAGTGACCACTATTTGCTGATCTACGGAAGACTGAACAATACGAGCCACCTGTCTGATCGCCTCTTCATTCCCTACTGATGTACCACCGAATTTTAATACTTTCATTTTTTGTATAGGTGTTTGGGTTTTTAGGTGATCAGTTAGTTGGGTGTTTAGGTTTTTTCTGCCTAAAATTCCAATAAACCAACGCCCTAATAACCCCCTTTCATATCATATAACTAAACAAGTCAGGTTTTTCATTGAGGTATTCCCCAAAGAAATTCCTGGCTTTCATGCGCTCCATCAAAGGCGCAAAATCTTCTTTTTGACTCAACTCTATTCCAACTACAGCAGGACCTTTTTCCCTTGAAGTCTTCTTGGTATATTCGAAATGCACAATATCATCATTTGGGCCGAGTACTTCCGCTACAAATTCCTTGAGTGCACCAGCACGCTGCGGAAAGCGTATGATAAAGTAATGCATCAACTCTTCGTGGAGGAGGGATCTTTCGCGAATTTCCTCTGTTCGGGTAATGTCGTTATTGCTTCCGGAAAGGATGCAAATCACGTTTTTGCCCTTTATTAATTCTTTGTACTGATCCAATACTGCTACAGAAAGCGCACCTGCAGGTTCTAGTACGATTCCGCTCTCATTGTACATGCTGATCAAGGAAGAGCAGAGCTTTCCTTCGTCCACCAAAGCAATCTCTTCTAAAAGTTGCTCGCAGATAGGGAAGGTGAGTTCGCCTACTTTCTTCACTGCTGCACCATCTACAAATTTATCTATATGCTCCAAAGTGACCACACGATTTTCTTCGAAAGAGCGATACATCGCTGGTGCGCCTGCTGGCTCCACACCTATGATCTTGGTCTGCGGACTTAATGTTTTTAATACGCTGGCTACACCTGCTGAAAGTCCACCTCCGCCAACTGGCAAAAAGAGATAATCGATGGTGAAGTTTGCGTCTTTGAATATTTCCAAGCCTACTGTTGCCTGGCCCTCTATGACTTTTGGATCATCAAATGGATGCACAAAAGTGCTTCCATGAGCCTTAGTATAATCCTGCGCCATTTTGTAAGCATCATCAAAGGTGTCTCCCGCAAGGATGACCTCAACTTGGTCTTTACCAAACATTCGCACTTGTTTTACCTTTTGCTTTGGAGTAGGAGCTGGCATGAAGATCACACCTTTTACACCCAATTTGAAGCAGGAGAGTGCAACGCCTTGAGCGTGATTGCCAGCACTTGCGCAGACTACACCAGCTGCCAATTCTTCAGATGAAAGTGAAGTGATTTTGTTGTAAGCACCACGGATTTTGTAGGAACGCACGATCTGAGTATCCTCTCTTTTGAGATAAATACTACAATCGTACCTTTCGCTAAGATTGAAGCTGTACTGTAGAGGCGTTTGGTGAATCACCTGCTGGAGGTTATTCTGGGCCTTCTTTACATCATCAATCTGCGGGAAATACATTTTAATTAATAATTGACAATGGATAATTTAGAATGATAAGTGGATTCTATCTTTCAGAATGACAGACACTTATCCGTCAACCGATTGCTGTGAGTTTTAAAAAATAACCTCTCGGGTTTGGAGCGAATTGTAACTAGTTGAGTTTACTCAAAAACAAAGGAGAGTCTCAAGTTTTAAGCCCAAAGACCTAAAACCTAAGACCCGATTCCTTTTATTAACTGTTTTCAGGACGAAGCTTTCTTACGGCTTTGCCTGTTTGCCACATTTCTGATTCTTCCAGTTCTTTAAGCTCTGCCTCAAGCTTCACTCGGTAGTCAGACTTAGAGTTGCTATCGATAGATTTTTGCGCTTCTACCCCGTCTATTACAGACTTGTATAGCTGCTGAAATACTGGCTTAGTAGCTTCGTAGAATGGTCCCATCCAATCCAAGGCACCACGTTGTGCAGTAGTAGAGCAGTTGGCATACATCCAGTCCATACCATTCTCAGCGATCAAAGGATAAAGTGACTGAGTAGCTTCTTCTACAGTCTCGTTGAAAGCTTCTGAAGGTGTGTGACCGTTTTCTCTTAGTACTTCATACTGAGCTCTGAAAAGTCCTTGGATAGCACCCATCAATGTACCACGCTCACCTGTAAGGTCAGAAGATACTTCTTTGTAGAAGTTGGTTTCGAATAAGTAACCAGAACCAACACCGATACCCAAAGCAATTGCACGCTGACGAGCGTTTCCGCTAGCATCTTGATGTACTGCAAAACTTGAGTTAAGTCCTTTGCCCTCTACGAAAAGTCTTCTTAGAGAAGTTCCAGATCCTTTAGGTGCAACCAAGATTACATCTATATCAGCAGGAGGTATGATACCAGTTTTCTCTTTGTAAGTCACACCAAAACCGTGAGAAAAATACAGCGCCTTACCAGGAGTAAGGTGTTTTTTTACTGTTGGCCATAGTGCGATTTGGCCAGCATCAGAAAGTAAAAATTGTAGAATAGTTCCTCTTTCACATGCTTCTTCAAGTTCGAAAAGTGTCTCACCAGGTACCCAACCATCAGCGATGGCTTTTTCCCATGTTTTAGAATCTTTACGCTGACCAACGATCACATTGATGCCATTGTCTTTCAGGTTAAGCGCCTGTCCAGGACCTTGTATACCGTAACCTAGTACAGCGATTGTTTCATTTTTCAATACTTCCTGAGCTTTCGCCAATGGAAATTCTTCTCTGGTAACTACTTCCTCTTCTACCCCGCCAAAATTGATTTTTGCCATTTTTCTGTTTATTTGTAATAATTAGTATTTAAAAATCTTTGATACTTAAATAATTCGATTCAGCTTCTTCCAATTGCTGGAGATATGCCTCGGTTTTTCTTTTTGATTTTGATATTGCAACACGTCCTGATCGAACAAACTCAAGCAGGCCATGAGGCGCAAGTTTGTTGTAAAGATCGTGTGTATCGTGCTTATGACCAGTTTTTTCTATGATGATATGATCTTGCTCTATCACAAGAATGCGCGCACCATTGTTTCTTACTAGGTCTTCTATTTTGCTACCGTTTAAGAAAACAGCTGTTGGCACCTTGTATAGAGCGATTTCCTGATAGTATATTTCATTTTCCTCATAGACGAATGCACCAAGCACATCTATGATTTTTCTGATCTGCTTCACTACTTTTTCTACCGTCTCGCGAGTGGTAGTTAATACGATCGTGAATCTTGAGACTCCTTGCACTTCCGTGGTGGAGACATTCAGGCTGTCAATATTTATTTTTCTTCTAGTAAGGATGATCGTGATATGATTGAGAAGTCCAGATCTGTCTTCTGTCAATACAGACATAGTAAACTCTATTCTTGGATCTTCCGAAGTGTCTTCGCTATATAAAGTTGCCATTTGATTCATTTTTAGTCCAATCTTATATCAGATACCGATGCCCCAGATGGTACCATTGGAAATACATTCTCTTCTTTTTCTACCACCACTTCTAGCAATGCTGGACCATCATCAGATAGCCAGTGGTCTATAGCAGCGTCGATTTCTGATCTTTCAGTCACTTTTTGTGAGCGGATGCCATAGCCTTCAGTGATTTTCTGAAAATCTGGATTGGTGAGTTCTGTAAAGGAATAGCGACGCTCGTGGAAGAGCTGTTGCCACTGTCTTACCATGCCTAAGAAGTTGTTGTTCAAGATCAAAATCTTCACACCAATCTGATTCTGAGAAATGGTTCCAAGCTCTTGGATGGTCATTTGAAATCCTCCGTCACCGATTACTGCAACTACCATTTTGTTTGGTTGTCCCATTTTTGCTCCCATAGCTGCAGGAAGGCAAAATCCCATAGTGCCAAGTCCACCTGAAGTTACGTTGGCGCGCGTATCAGTGAATTCATAATAGCGTGTCGCTACCATCTGATGTTGCCCAACGTCAGTCACCAGAATGGCTTTTCCCTCGGTTTTATCAGAGATTCTACGGATGATTTCTGCCATTAATAGAGGTCCTTCAGTAGGGTATTTCTCTTTTTGGATGACCTTTTCATCTTCGATCTTATCACAAGCTCTGAATTCTTCAATCCAACTTTTATGCTCGTTAGGAGTCACATGCTTATTCAAAGCCAATAATGCTTGCTTTGCATCTGCATTGATGGCTACAGTGGTCTTTACGTTTTTGTCAATTTCCGCAGGGTCAATTTCGATATGAATGACTTTGGCCTGACGGGCGTATTTCTTAAGATCACCAGTCACACGATCATCGAATCGCATTCCGATTGCAATCAAAACGTCGCATTCATTGGTTTTGATATTCGGGCCATAATTGCCATGCATACCCAAATAGCCTACATATAATGGATGGTTATTCGAAATAGCTGAAAGTCCTAACAGGGTAGAAGCCATTGGGATATTGGCTTTTTCCGCAAGGGCTAAGAGCTCTTTTTGTGCTTTAGAGAGAATGACTCCTTGGCCAACTAAAATGAATGGTTTTTTAGCTGC
>JBLIFO010000118.1:0-9060 GCA_047633875.1 Marinoscillum sp.
CCCAGCTCTGCTGGATTTCCAATCCAGAAGCCATTGTCATAGGATTTCAAGTCCTCACGGCAAAGCATTCAGATTGCAAATCTGAATGAGCGGTCTTCCTGTAAACCAGACAGGTTTTTAAAACCTGTCTGGTTTACTATACTCGACATGTGCACCTCGGTCTGCGCGACTCGACCCAAGTAAATCACCCCATCTCCATAGTTGCCCAACCCACAAAATCAGCTACTTTTGCAGCAGCTAGAGGAAGTTGATTCCTTGGTCATCATTTCTGTCACTCTGAGTTAATCGAAGGGTAGGCAGATTAACAAAAAACAAAGATCCTGAAATGAATTCAGGATGTCATGTCGAACGTAAACGAGGCTTTCTCCCTCGCGAAGCGAATTATGAGTAAACACGGAAGAGTACTAGTCGCCATGAGCGGCGGAATCGACAGCTCAGTCGCAGCTGTCATGTTACACGAAGAAGGCTATGAAGTGATCGGTATGACCATGAAGACATGGGATTATCAGACTTCTGGAGGATCGAAAAAGGAAACTGGCTGCTGCAGCCTAGACTCGATCAACGACGCGCGAAACATCGCTGTGAGCCTCGGATTCCCACATTATATAGTAGATATCAGAGAAGAGTTTGGCGACTATGTCATCAATCACTTCACCAATGAATACCTCGCAGGACGCACGCCCAATCCATGTGTGCTTTGCAATACGCACATCAAATGGGATTCGCTTTTGCGCAGAGCAGATAAGTTGGGTTGCGACTTTATCGCTACAGGGCATTACGCCAAAGTGCGTCAAGAGAACAATCGCTACGTTATTTCCCGAGGGAAAGACGAGGGCAAAGATCAGTCTTATGCGCTTTGGGGGATCTCTCAAGAGAGCCTTAGCCGCACTAAATACCCGTTGGGAAATCTGCATAAGTCAGAAATCAGAGACATGGCTACCGAAAGAGGTTTTCATGAGCTGGTTTCAAAGTCAGAGTCGTACGAGATCTGCTTTGTGCCAGACAATGATTACCGTGGATTTCTGAAAAGGAGAGTAGAGGGGCTTGAGGACAAAGTGCGTGGCGGAGAGTTTGTACTGGAAGATGGCACAGTAGTAGGTACGCATGAAGGCTATCCATTCTATACGGTAGGTCAAAGAAAAGGCTTGGGTATAGCGCTGGGCTTTCCAGTTTATGTCACGGAGATTCAGCAAGAGAAGAATAGAGTTGTGCTGGGCACATTTGACGAGCTTTCCAGAGATGGGATGTATGTCAAAAACCTTACGCTACAGAAATATGATTCCATCCAAGGAGAACGAAAGGATACCATCACCAAAGTTCGTTACAATGATCAGGGAAGTCCGGCGGTGATCGAGCAGGTAGGCGATACCATGAAAGTCTATTTTGGAAATGGCGTGAGTGCCATTGCTCCGGGACAGGCAGCAGTCTTTTACGAAGGAGACGATGTGATCGGCGGTGGCTGGATCAAGTCTAGTTTCAGACAGGAGCAAGAGCGAAATGCTGGCATGCCGTCTATTGGTAATATCGCTTTGAAATCTTAAAACTGAAATGAAAAATCTCTGGCTACTGTTTCTTGGCGTAGTGCTCTTTTCCTGTGATGGGGAAGTGGTGACACCTACTTTGAAATTGGCGTCAGCGTATTTTCCTTTTGAAATTGGCGCATATCGAGACTATGAGGTAGAGGAGATCACCTTCAATCTAGAAGGTCCTGATACTTCAAATTACTTCCTGAGGGAAGTATTCAATGACAGTATCGTGTCAGGACAGGGCGATGTGAGGTACTTGATGCAGCGATTCACTTCTGCAGATCAAGAGACTTGGACGCTATCCAATACTTGGACTGCAAGGAAGGTAGATCAGAGCATCATCGTCACAGAGGACAATATTGATTACTTAAAATTGGCTTCACCTGTGGCTTTGGGCACTACATGGAACGGCAATTCGTTTAATACCCTTAGCACGATTGGTTACTATTATGCAGCGAACACCGAAACTGTTACCGCTTTGGAACTACCAGCGGATAGTGAATTGATCAAGCTAGTGATAGAAGATATAGAGGCTAATCTTGTCAATCAGGATGAGCGCTATGAATGGTATGCGGAAGGTTTAGGATTGATTGCGAAAGATTATATCAGTTTAGAGTTTTGCACGATAAATTGTGGTGAATTGGGTGAGATCCAGAGTGGTCGCATTTTAAAACAGACATTAGTTGCTTATGGGGCGTTGTAAAATCCTCTTCTTTTTTGTTTTCATCTTTGTGTCATCTTTGGCTTTCGGCCAAAAGGATCGCTTTGCGGTCTTTTTGAGTGATAAAGACAAGGTGACTTATTCCATAGATCAGCCAGACGCTTTTTTGAGCCAGCGGGCCATTGATCGCAGGGATAGGATGGGAATAGAAATTACAGAAATGGATCTTCCTGTGGATATGGACTATATCACTCAGGTGAAAGGAACTGGCGCAGAGGTTTACTTTTCCAGCAAATGGTTCAATGCGCTCATTGTACAAATGACTGAAAGTCAAAGGGTAAATGTGCAAGCACTAAGTTTTGTGGACAGTGTAGTTTTTATCGCTCTCGGCGAAAGACTTTTACAGACTACTTCAGTGCCTACAATAGCTAGCACTTTCAAGCCACCGGCCAGGGTCAACGCGAGCACAAAGACTCAGCTAAGGATGATAGATGTGGATGAAATGCACAAAGACGGTTACGATGGTGAAGGTGTGCTCATTGCTGTATTTGATGATGGTTTCGAAGGGGTTAATGAATACGAGCCCTTTGGTTCTTTGCATAAGGAAAATCGCTTAGTTGCTACTAAAGACTTTATCACCAACTCTGGGGACGTATATCAATTTGACGATCATGGTTCGAGCGTATTGTCATGTATAGCTGCAGACTATGGTGATGAACTGAGAGGCACCGCGCCGAAAGCTTCATATATCTTGTGTGTCACAGAGGATATTACTAAGGAGTATAGAATCGAGGAGTATAATTGGCTGTTAGCAGCGGAGTTAGCAGACAGTGCTGGAGCAGATGTGATCAATGCATCACTGGGCTACTCTACTTTCAGCAGCATAGCCAACAGACCATCCATGAGTTATTCCCTTAAGGATATGGATGGGAAAACCACAGTAGTAGCCCGAGCTGCTACCATGGCATCAGATCGCGGTATTGTGGTAGTGGTGAGTGCAGGCAATGAAGGCAACGGCAGTTGGGGACACGTCACTAGTCCGGGAGATGCCGATAATATCTTGACTATCGGCAGTGTGAATTCTTCTGGGATTCGTTCGGGTTTTAGCTCCTACGGCCCTACAGCTGATGGTCGTATTAAACCTGATGTGGTTGCGCTAGGTTCATCTGCTACTGTCTTTTACATGTCTAGCGGCGATGGGGTAATTGGCTCTGGAAATGGCACCAGTTTTTCTTCTCCGCAGATGGCTGGCTTTACAGCCAATGTTATTCAGGCTCATCCCAATTGGAGCAATACCAGAGTGATGGACGCAATAAGAGCCACAGGCAACAGATCAACAATTCCAGATACCCTTCTAGGTTATGGCGTGCCACAATATCCTTTGATGGAGTATAATAATGTTTTGGCTACTATGAATGATCAGTTGGTAGTGTATCCCAATCCCATTGATGAGAATTTGATTACCATTGATTTTGGGAATATTGTATTTGATCGTACGTTGTTCATCCAGCTATATGATATGAATGGGAAAGAGCTTTATCAAAAAGAAGTTTTACCTGAAGACTTTTCGGATAAACTAGACTTGGAGTTTCCCAACTTGGGAAGTGCGGTTTACTTACTTAGTTTGCGTTCTCGAAAATTCAAAAAGACGATTCAACTAAAGAAATTATGACAAAGTGCCTGATTGCACCTTCAATGTTGGCGTCAGATTTTGCCAATATTCAGCGTGATATAGAAATGCTCAATGCGAGTGAAGCCGATTATATCCACATAGACATCATGGATGGCGTATTTGTGCCAAATATCTCTTTTGGCTTTCCAGTCACTGAAGCCATTGCAAAGCATGCAACCAAGCCATTGGATTTTCACTTGATGATTACCAATGCGGACACTTACCTAGAAGCATGCAAAGCAAGTAATGCGGCAATAGTCACTGTACATTTTGAAGCGTGCAATCATCTGCACCGTACAGTTACGGCTATTCAGGAAATGGGTATGAAAGCAGGAGTAGCCATCAATCCGCATACTTCTATTGAAGGACTGATTGATATCCTTCCGCAAATCGATTTAGTGTTGGTGATGTCTGTCAATCCAGGTTTTGGAGGACAGAAATTCATCGAGCATACTTTTGATAAAGTTGCACGTCTGAAAGCACTTGCCAATACGCTAACTCCTGATTTGTTGATTGAGGTAGATGGAGGTGTCACTATGGACAATGCAGCCAAGTTGAAAGAATGTGGCGCTAATATGCTCGTTGCGGGAAGTTTTGTATTCAAATCTTCCGACCCAAAGCATACGATCACTTCATTGAAAAACGTTTAGCAACCGGATGATTTCAAAACCGGTCCTTTTTTCCTTTTTACTGCTTATCTCTCTTTGCTTGCAGGCTCAGACGGCACTTATATCTGGCTATGTATATGATGAAAATAAGGAGACGATACCAGGTGTTTCTATAGTTATTGCTGGTACCAGTCAAGGAACCATCACCAATACAGAAGGTTACTTCAATCTTAGAGTTCCTAAAGGAAAACTGACACTTGAGTTTTCACATGTTCAATATCAGGTTTATCGAAAAGACCTCATTGCAAGTATTGACGAGGAAGTAGCTATATACCTTACGGAAAAGACCACCAGATTGCAAGATGTAAGGGTAACAGCATCCCCTACAGACGTACAAAATGATATTGTGAATTTCCAACGGGTGGATGCTAAGTCTGCCAAAAGCCTACCCAGTACCTTTGGCGATTTTAACAAGGTGTTGGTTACCCTGCCTGGTGTTTCTGGCAATAATGAATTGAGTTCGGCATATAGTGTACGTGGTGGAAATTTTGATGAAAATCTTGTCTATGTGAATGATATGCCGGTTTACCGACCAATGTTGGCCAACGCAGGACGGCAAGAAGGTTTGAGTTTTGTCAATCCTGACATGGTAGAGGACATTGAGTTTTATGCTGGCGGCTGGGAGCCAAAGTATGGCGATAAACTATCTAGTAGCTTAAACATCGAATACAAAGAACCAGACAGCCTCGAAGGATCTGTCACTATTGGACTGCTGGGCGGTACAGCTTACACTGGCGGCAAAGCAGATAGAATGTCTTATTTAATAGGTGCCAGATACCGAGATTCTCGCTATTTGCTGAATACGCTCGAAACCAAAGGACAGTATTTTCCTACCTATACGGATATACAGTCGCTATTCACATTTGACCTTTCTAGACGTGGTTCGTCATTTATTAATAAGACAAAACTCAGCATTCTATTGAGCTATGGTAGGAATAGATATCTAACTCAGCCTACCTCACAAACCACAGACTTTGGCTCAGTTCAGCAAAATTTCCGATTGCAAACGGCATTTATTGGACAAGAGATCCTGAGATATGATACCTATCAAAGCGGTTTTCGGTTGACACATCGCTTCAATGAGCGATTGCGGACGCATTTTATAGGCTCGGCGCTATTCACCTCTGAGAAGGAGCAATTCGATGTAGAAGGAGCTTACCGCCTCTGTGATGTAAATAACGATCCAAACTCTTCCTCCTTTGATGAATGTGTTATCGTTCGAGGAATAGGTACGAACTATGACTATGGTCGGAATAGCTTGGAAGCAGATATTCAAACCATTGAAAATCGATGGGAGTATTTGCTCTCCGTCAATCATGTGCTGGAAGCAGGAGTGGGGCTGACCCACCAGTCAATTAATGATCAAATCAATGAATATTCTTTCATAGACTCTTCTGATTATGTCCAGATAAAATCGAGCATTTTCAATGATATAGAACTCAACACCAATCAATACTTTGGCTATTTACAAAACACCTTTCTTTGGAAAGATTCAGTGCATGCGATAGTATCTGGTGTGCGATTGACCTATTGGGATTACAATGATCAGGTTTTGGTCAGTCCTCGTATCTCATACCGAATAGCACCAAAGTGGGAGAAGAATACCACTTTCAAATTTTCTGTGGGACTTTATCAGCAGCCTCCATTTTATAGAGAGCTACGTAGATTCGATGGTAATCTTCAGCCAGGTGTGACTGCTCAGAAGTCTATCCACTTTATCACAGGATTTACCCGCCTATTCTATATGTGGAACAGGCCATTTCTTTTTACCTCTGATCTTTATTACAAATACCTTTTTGATATTATACCTTATGATATTGACAATGTGCGCTTGCGCTATTACGCAGATAAAACCGGTACTGCCTTTGCTAGTGGTTTGGATTTCAGGGTACATGGGGAGTTTGTGAAGGGAACCCAGTCATGGTTTAGTTTAGGTTTCTTACAAACGAGAGAAAACATCTCCGGTGATGGGCAAGGCTCAGTTCGTAGACCAACAGATCAGCGAATCAACATTGCGGCTTACTTTGAGGACCACATGCCAAATGATCCTACACTCCGGGTATACTTAAATATGGTATTTGGTTCTGGCTATCCTTTTGGACCTCCCGGAAGAAGCGATTTAAGAAATGCATTCAGCGGCGATGAATACTATCGTGCTGATTTAGGTCTTTCCAAGCAATTTGATTTTTCTATTAACAATTTCTTCAACAAAGTTTGGGTGAGATTGGAGGTATTAAATGCTCTAGCAGCAGACAATACGCTCTCTTATACTTGGATAGAAGATGTCAATGGCGCGCAGTTTGCTATACCTAATTCATTATCGGCAAGATTTTTGAATATCAAGCTAACCGCAGAGCTGTAGTTACGTTCTGCACCTAAAACACAACGTTGTAAACCTATTTTTTATCATGAGAAAACTTCACATCCCTTTATTGATGCTCGCAATTATGGCCTTGGCATCATGCATAAACCGTACAGTTACTAGAGTAAGCCCTGATCAGCAAATTGATCTGAGTGGCAGATGGAACGATACAGATTCCAAGCTTGTAGCTGAAGAAATGATCAACGATGTATTGAATAGACCATGGCGCGAAGACTTTTCAAAGGCAAAAGAAACTAAGCCAGTAGTTATCGTTGGGATGATACAAAACAAAACTGCCGAATACATCGAATCTGAAACTTTCATCAAGGACATAGAGCGTGAGTTTATTAACTCAGGGATGGTTCGAGTAGTACAAAATTCCGTATTTCGTGAAAAACTACGCGAAGAACGAGCCGATCAAGGGGAGTTCGCTTCTCCAGAGACTCAATCCAAGTGGGGAAGGGAACTTGGCGCAAACTTTATGCTCTTTGGAGTAATCACCGCAATCACAGATTCCTACAAAAAGGAAAAAGTAGTGAGCTACAAAGTAAATCTTGAACTAGTAAACCTTGAAACCAACGAGAAAGTATGGATTGGGGACAAAGAGATCAAGAAATACATTAAGAACTAATCAAGTCCTAAAAGCGTGAAAGTATTCTTGAAAAAGGTCTGCTGGCTAGTACTTCTAGCTGGTAGCACCTTTTCATGTGCGACATATTACCAAGTCAACTCAGAGTTTAATCAAAGCTTTGAGGCTGGCAATATTGCAGCTGCCCAAAAAGTCCTCGAGTCTAATAGTAAGGCCATGAAGAAGAAGACCAAATTCCTCTATTATGCCAATGCGGGGTTGCTTTACTCGATGGAAGGTGACTTTGAAAATAGCAATAAATGGCTTGAGCGTGCTTACCTTTTTGGGGAGGACTATCAAAAGAACTTTGCTAATGGAGCGGCTTCATTACTTGTAAACCCAAATACCACTGTGTATCCTGGAGAGGATCATGAGCACTTATTGTTGCTGTATTATAAAGCATTGAACTACTTAAAGCTGAGTGATTATGAATCAGCTTTGGTTGAGTGCAGAAGGCTTAATAATAGATTGAATGAGTTGTCGGACAAGTACAAGGGGGACAACAAATACAGGCGTGATGCTTTCATACATAATCTCATGGGCATCATTTATGAAGCTTCTGGTGATGTGAACAATGCGTTCATAGCTTATCGCAATGCCTATGATATCTATGAAGAGGACTATAAGAGGCTTTTTAAAGTAGAAGCACCACGTCAATTGAAGGTTGATTTACTTAGATCAGCCAAACTCAATGGCTTTTATACTGAATTGGACTTCTATGAGAATAAGTTTGGTATGAAAAGCGAATCGACATCTAGCGAAGAACTGGTTTTCTTTTGGCACAATGGGCTGGGTCCAGTAAAAGACGAGTGGTCAATCAATTTCACAACAATCCCAGGAGGAGATGGCTTTGTCACCTTTGCCAATGAGGACTTTGGTTTTAATTTTCCTTTTAAAGTTGGCAATCCTCAGGAAGCAAATTCGCTTGCTGATTTAAGATTATTCAGGGTGGCTTTTCCAAAATACCTTGAGCGTACTCCGTACTACAATAGAGCAGTACTGGAAGTGGGCGGAGGAAGATATAATTTAGAGCTGGCTGAGGACGTGAATGCCATTGCTTTTAAAACGTTGGATGAGCGTATGCTGAAGGAACTGAGTAAAGGACTTTTACGCGTAGCTATCAAGAAATCCATTGAAATGTCAATTCGGGGTGATCAATCAGGTGGAGAAAAAACAGAGGAGGAAAAGAAGGAAGAGGCACTTCGAGAAGGCTTGTCCTTCCTAGTTGGTGTCTTTAACGCAGCTAGTGAAAAGGCTGATACCCGCAACTGGCAAACGCTACCTCACAGTATATTTTACACCAGGGTTCCTATGGAAGAAGGTGAAAACAAAGTCACATTGAAAACCATCGGGCCGAATGGACATACTGTATCTGAGAGTTTCACTTTTACTGCGAATGAGGGACAGACTGTATTCCATTCATTTCAGTCTTTGGAATATTCCACTTTAGAGTAGCAATGAATCTGACAGTTTCACTGTTTCTGCCTAGATTTAGAGATATTTTTTGCTATTTTCCGTTTTTAAATTCAATTAATCCACCTGA
>JBLIFO010000119.1:0-8919 GCA_047633875.1 Marinoscillum sp.
AAAATTCTGATCAGTCACAGCGGGCAAAAGCAATTCACTCCTGCTTCGAACATAAAAATTTTAACTGCACTTGCCATATTACAAACATTAGGAGATTCAATCCCCTCTTTTATGACTTTGAAAGAGAAAGACACTTTGTGGGTAGTACCATTTGGTGATCCCACTTTTCTTCATCCAGACTTTTTATCGCAAGGGGTTGTCTCTCAATTGCAAAAATCTTTTGTGAACATCTCAATCCCAGCAAATCGCTTAACACCATATGGTCCCGGATGGGCGTGGGACGACTATGATCTTAACTTCCAGACTGAACGAAGCGAACTCCCCATATATGGTAATATGTTGACTGTCGATTATCTGGACTCTGCTAAAGTTACCCCAAGATTCTTTGATGATTATACCGATCGGTACGCATCAGAGAAGCCTTTGGAAATGAAAAGCAGGTCGCCTGATTATAACATTTTCAATACATGGACACCAAAAGATACGAGTAGATATACACATAGAATCCCAATCAAGTGGAATGATGAACTTCTAGTAAAACTGTTAGAAGACACTCTTAAAGCTAATGTTAGTGTGCATGATGATATTAAACTGGGTACCTACTCAGTCCTTTACAACACTCCCACACTTTCCGCATTAAGCTTAATGATGTTTAGAAGTGATAATTTCCTAGCAGAGCAACTCCTTTTAGTTTCCTCAAAAGTCAACAAATACTCAACACCTGACATACTTAGGGCTCGTTTAATTAAAGATTGGGAACTTGATGCAAACACTCAATGGGTAGATGGTTCAGGACTTTCTCGATACAATCTCATCAGCCCTCAGTCTCTAATTAACGTTTTGAGTATTATTTACAAAAATTATGATTGGAAAACCATCACTCAGATATTTCCTGCTGG
Organism: Marinoscillum sp.; assembly: GCA_047633875.1. Classification (GTDB taxonomy): domain Bacteria; phylum Bacteroidota; class Bacteroidia; order Cytophagales; family Cyclobacteriaceae; genus Marinoscillum. The sequence goes on from JBLIFO010000119.1 coordinate 900, forward strand.
AGGTGTCTCTGGCACTATTAAAGATTGGTACGGAGGTTCTCCAGCCTATTTATTTGCCAAAACAGGCTCTATGTCTAATGTCCATTGCATTAGTGGGTTTATAAAGACGGACTCTGGGAAAACGCTGATTTTCTCTTTCATGAACAACAACTTCACTGTGGCTCAATCTGACCTTAAAAAAGAAATGCAGGTAATCTTTGAAGCAATACGAGATGCCTATTGATCTTCAGAATACTCCTCCACCAATCCTCCGGTAAGTCTCATAAGCATCACCTTGGTGTCCATCAAGTCATAAAGTGCCTGAAGTCTAAGTGTGGATGCTGAGAGGTAGTTATTCTGAACTACTCTGAAGTCAAAAGAATTGATGCTCCCGTTACGAAACTTCTCTGTTGAGTATGCCAGATTGGCTTTTGCTGAAGCTTCTCGCCTCTTATTGATCGCATAAATCTGCCTTCTGATTTCATATCGATCGTAGGCATCTAATAAATCTACCGATAATTTATTTTTCAATTGATCTACACGAAGGTTACCAATGTCTTCTTGGATGATGCTATTCTTAATAGCACGATTGATTTTACCACCATTGAATAAAGCGTAAGACAAAGTGAAATTCGCAAAGTAATTATTGGTCACAGCATTTCTTGGGTCGCTTGGACCATCGGAAAACGTACCATCTCCATTCGGAAAACTTGCCTTGCTTAGATCCACTCTACTTCTATTGTCTGACGCTCCAGCGCTCAAGCTTAGAGATGGGTATCTATCAGCTCTAGCAATGCCAATATTCGTTCCTAGCAATGCTTGTGTGATGTACTGCTTCTTGAGATCGGCATTATTATTAAGCATCTTCGACTTTAGGTTTTCTAATTCATATCGAGGGAAGTCCTCAGCTATTGTATCAGTAAATAAGTAGGCCTCCGTGAGATCATCTTTACCAAGCAAGACATTCAGATTGCGCGTTGCACTTTTAAAAGCCAGCATCTGATTGATATAGCTCACCGAATCACTCAGGTAATTCCCTTCTTCAAGCAAGATATCTGTACTAGTCTTCGTTCCAATTTCCATTCCTGCTTTGACATATTCGTATTTATCAGCGCTCAGTTTCAGTTGCTTTGCAAACTCCTCCAAACGACTTTGCTCCATCACGGATAAGTAGTATCCTAAGATGATAGATTGAAGTGTATTGCTAATTACAATAGAAGCATTGCCCTCGGACTCAGCTTGCAATTGATCCAACCTTCTCTTGGTCATATTTACTTTGAATCCATTAAAAATGGTCCAAGTAAGATTCGCGCTAGGACTCAATGAATTATTAAGGGTAATATCCTGCAACTGAAAAGGTCCTGCAGTTTTCACATTATCAGTGATAATGTTGTTTTGAGTGAGGTTTAGAGAAATCGTAGGCAAAGCACCTGCTTCACCCCAAGTATTATTATTGGCACTGACCTGAACATTTTTCTGCTCAAGCTGGATATTGTAGTTTCTTTCCAGTCCTATACCAATCGCTTCGCTTAAGGTCAATGGCTGCTGCGCTTGAACTAAACCTGTACTAATAAACCATAACCCAATGGATAGCACTCGGAAAACTGCTTTCCTTCTAGTTGATGAAGTCATAAATGTCGTTTAAGCAGATTCTTTGTATTCCTCTAATCTTTTTTCGTCGAGCAGTACTCGTTCCACCTCTTCTCTAGTTGGTTTCTTTCCAGTCCAAAGCCACTTGATACCTCTTCTGATATCATTGAAAAGCAAGATCAAAACAGGGAAGAATAGTAAAATAATGAAGGTACCGACTAGCACTCCATATGCCACAGATATGGCCATTGGTATTAAAAATTGAGCTTGAAAGCTTGTCTCTTTTATCAATGGATAGAGTCCCAAAACTGTCGTCATAGACGTGAGCATTATAGCTCTGAATCTTGAAATGCCTGCGTTATAGGCTGCTTGATGAACCGTCTGCCCTTCATCTCTCACGAGCGCATTGAATTTATCAAGAAATACCACAGCATCATTGATAATCACACCAGACAGTGCCACCATGCCCCACACACTCAACAAAGAAACTGGTAACTCTCTTGCACTGATCCAAGACTCTACCCCATGCCCTAACATGGCACCAAACCATCCCAAAGGAATCATGATGATAATGAGTAATGCTTGATAGAATGATCGGAAAGTGATCATGAGTATGAAGAAGATCAATATAAACGCTCCACCGAAGAATAAGCCAATTTCCTCTTTTGCGCGATCGCTTTCCTTGGACTGACCACCATAATCAATGGTAACTGTAGGATATCTAGCGTTAAGCACAGGAACAATATTGTCTCTGATCTTATCTAAAATCGGTGGCACCTCGCCAAAAGGATCAAGTAAATCTGCCTCAACTGTCACTGCTCGTGAACCATTGAAATGTCTGATCCCTGAAACTCCCCTTTCTATTCTATAATCAGCAACTTGCATTAAGGGAAACTCCTGACCACTTGCAGTTTTAATTTTGATGTCTTCCAATTGGCCAATGCTCTCTCTTCCACTATTTGGATACCTTACCCACACACGCAATTCGTCATTGCCTTTCATGAATCTCTGCACCTCCTCACCAAAGAAGCCTTGGCGCATTTGACGAGTAATGTCATCATTGGTTAACCCAAGAAAATAAGCTTCAGGTCTCAAATCAAAAAGCATCTCTCTCCTACCTATTGGCACATTGTCTTGAACTTCTTTCAACTCAGAAATCTTATCCAATTCACCTTTTAGGAATTCCTTTGCTTCGCGAAGTTCATCATAATTTTTACCCAAAAGCATAACCGAAACAGGCTTACCCCACCTATTTCCTCCTCCTATGCTATACTTCTCAGCCTCTGGTACTGGACCTATTTCTTTTCTGATCTTGGCGATCAGATCAAATTGATTGATACCGTATGGGTCTAGCTCATCATACATCACATTGACAGAACCAGCATGTGATCCACTCTCTCCATCACCTGAAAAACCTACATTGGTAAACGTATAACTTACAATATCTTTTTCTGAACTAAACTCTTCCTTCAAATCGGCATTGACTTTCCAAATCGCATCATTGAACCGCTGGAGATAAGCTTCTACCTTTTGCTCACGCTCGCCTGGCTTGAATGATATATTCACATTGAAGCTATTGAATGGGATCTGCGGGAAAAATGTGGATTTGATTTGGCCTCCAGCGAGTAATCCCGAAATGATGATGATAAAAGCCGCCAATATTGATAGTGAAATTGCACGGTACTGCATTGAGTACATCAGCAATTTTCCGTAGATATCATTCTTCACATAGTCAATACCCTTGTTGAGCATCCGACGTATTTTAAAACCACGGGTATCTTCTTTTCTTACTTTTAAAACCGATTTGTTCGCTAAATGCGCTGGCAGAATAAAGAAGGCTTCAAGTAAAGAAAAGGTCAAACTGAAGATGACCACATAAGCCATGTCTTTGAGGAACTCGAAACCACCAGTCAGGAATAAAAGTGGAAGGAATGCCACCACCGTGGTAGTCACCGATGTGAAAACCGCTGGAAGAACTTCCATCGTCCCTTTGATCGCAGCTTGAATCGGGTTTCCACTTTTCTCAAAGTGCGCATAGATATTTTCGGCAATCACGATTCCATCATCTACTAGGATACCGATCACCAATATCATCCCGAAAAGGGAAATCATATTGATAGTCAAGCCTACAAGGGATCCAAGAATAAACATCCCCAGAAATGACGATGGAATACCCCATGCCACCCAGAATGACAGACGAATACTCAAGAACAATCCAAGAGAAACGAGCACTAGCAAGAGTCCCACTACACCATTTGAGGTAAGCAAATCAAGCCTCTGAGTAAGGAGGGTATTGAAATCCCAAGTGGTCGTCAACTTGACGGCATCATTCTTCTCATTAAATGTCTTCACATATGCTGTGACCGTCTCTGAAATCAAAGTAAGATCCTCTGCTTCTAGCTTTTTCACTTCCATGAAAACGGCTTCTTTGCCATTCAAAAGTGCCTTATTAGGTTGATCAGCAAACTGTTCTTTAATGGTGGCTATATCACGAAGAAGGAGTTTTGAGCCATCCTCGTTGCTGCGGAGTACAATGTCTGAAATAGCATCCGCCTCAGTTTCTTTGGATTTGGATCTAATTAATATTTCTTCTGTTGATGATTTGACAGACCCAGCTGAGACGTCCCTATTGTTCTGTCTTACAGCAGCCACTACTTGATCGAAAGTCAAATTGTATCTACGCAGTACATCTTCACTCACTTCTATGGAAACCTCCAATGGTGGGAATCCAGAAATACTTATTTGACTGATAACCCCAGTAGCCATCAAATCATCTTCTATGGCCTCAGCGTATTGTTTGAGTGTCTTTAGGCTAACATCTCCAGTAAGTCCCATCCACTGCGCAGTGGAACGCTGCCTTTGCTTGAATATGATTGGTTTTTCCGCCCCAGCGGGAAATGAGGAAATACCATCGACCGCATTTTTCACTTCAGTGTAAACCTCATCAATATCAAAGTTGTCTAAGGTCAAAATGGAAATAGACGCACTGTTCTCTGAGCTGGTGGAGGTGATTTCGTCAATCCCTGAAGTAGACTTCAGCGCCTCCTCTATTTTGGTAGTGACACCTTCCTCCATCTCTTCTGGAGAGGCCCCTGGATAAACGATATTGATATTAATTACCCTATCCTTAGCAATCGGAAAGAAGGATTTCTTGGTATTCAAGAAACTCACCACTCCTCCCAAAAGCGTCAAAGCAATAAGGATATTCGCCAGTATTGGATACTTTACCACATAGGTAATCATACCTTCCATAGTGCTCATAGTCTATCCTTTATTAGTTTGATTTATACTCGCTCTCGCCCGAAACCGTTGAATTAGTAGCCTCAAGCTCAATATCCTTTTGCTCTTGTTTGAAGACCACCATGTTGTTGTGTGCATTGATAAGGGGTTCTATTACCACCTGCTCATTGTCCTCCAATCCACTAATAATTACATCCTCTTTCATCGTCCTGTGAACAAAAACTTGCTTCACTTTCAGCAATGTGTCTTCTACCACGAACACCTCGTTAGTATTGTAAAGTGAATTTCGAGGTATGATCATACCATCCTTCACTTGTCTTGCTGGTATAGATGCTTGAATAAACTGACCATCATAGATCTTCTGTTGTCCAGGTTTTATTGAGAGAAACACGTTTACCGATTGTGTATTAGGATCAATCACATCGTTTATTCGCAAAATCTCCCCCGCCCATTTTTGTTGTGTTTCTTCCGAATAGATTTCTACGATAGTGCCAAGTTGCACCCATGGGATGTCTTTGGTTTCCACTGCCACCTGCAGTTCATGAATTCCCATGCGTATGATCGTGCCGATGCTCACTCCTGGATTGAGGAAAGATCCAGTCTCAATATTTACTTCGGATAGACTTCCGTCAAAAGGAGCATAAAAGCGGTATTTACTCAAGCGTTCTTCCGCACTCTTAATTGTATAAAATGTGGCATAGATACCTTTTGTGGCAAGAAATGTCTTTTCCTTATCGGACTTCAAATTAGGAAGTTCAGGCAATGATTTATTTAGGTCGATTCGGCCAAAATAATTTTGCCAGCTTTCATAATTGTCACTGTAGTCTATTTTCAGATCTGGTAAAATCAAGGCTAGATCTCTAAGAAAATTACTCTTTTGCGATTTTAAGGTAAGAGAAGCCTCTTTATCATCAATATAGAAAAGCAATGTTCCCTTCTTAAAATTCTCACCTTCCTTCAGGCGAATCTGACCTTCAAACATTCTTCCAGCCACTTCCGAAATAAGGTCAAGAGATTGAGCAGTTTGCACCCGACCGTAAGCATTTATATAGGTGTTTATATCCGAGTAAATAACTGGTGCAGTTTTTACATATTTCTTGGTGACAAGTGGCTTGCGAACTTCAGGAGCTTCTTTCAGCGATGCAAAAAAAATATAGAGACCCATAGATCCACCCAATATGATTATCACACAAATAATAATTATTAACTGTCTCTTCTGCATTTCAATTTCTGCTCGTTATAATATTCTTACACTTTAATGCAATTGAAGAATTTTTGTTGCGAAAATCAAAAGTTTAATGATGATCGGACATTTTAGGATTTGAAATAGAGGTCATAATTGAATTCATCAATTTTTTTTGAAATAAAATTGAGTTGATCCAAACTCAAAAATGATTCACTTCGCATCTTTGTAGGTAACCTTTATATATATTGAAATGTACAACGCCGTAATAATAGGAGGAGGAATAGTTGGATTAGCGTCTGCACTGAAACTAAAAGAACAAAACCCTAAGCTCAGAGTAGCTGTAGTGGAAAAGGAAGCTGACTTAGCCATGCATCAGACTGGCCACAACAGTGGTGTCATACATTCGGGCTTGTATTATAAGCCAGGAAGTCTTAAGGCCCAAAACTGTGTGGATGGATATAATCAACTGATTGCATTTTGTGAGGAAGAAGAAATTCCATTCGAACTCTGTGGGAAGATCGTAGTTGCAACTAATAAGAATCAGCTCGAAGCACTTAATATGCTCTATGATCGAGGAGTTGCCAATGGCCTCACGGGCATCAAGCGATTGATCGGTGATGAAATAAAAGAATACGAACCTTATGTGAATGGTATACAAGCTTTGCATGTTCCTCAGACTGGAATCATCGATTACAAAGCAGTAGCGCACAAATATGCAGAGAAATTCAAACACTTCGGCGGGAGCATTTTCACTTCTAATAAGGTTATAGATGTTCGCGAAAAAAATGGTTTTGTAGAGGTAGTTACGAATGCTCAGACACTGACCACAAGACTTGTAATCAACTGCTCTGGTCTATATTCCGACAAGATGGCAAAGCTCACAGGAATGGACGTCAACTACAAAATCATCCCATTCCGAGGCGAATATTTCAAATTGAAAACTGAGAAGGAATACCTTGTTAGAAATTTGATCTACCCAGTGCCCGATCCTAATTTCCCTTTCCTTGGTGTACATTTCACGCGTATGATTAGTGGTGGTATAGAGGCTGGACCAAACGCCGTTCTGGCATATAGACGCGAAGGCTATAAGAAATCCTCTGTGCATCTGGGAGAGTTTGCGGAAACACTTGGATGGAAGGGCTTTCGCAAAGTAGCGGCTAAATACTGGCGTACCGGACTTGGTGAGTTTTACAGGTCGTATTCGAAAAAAGCTTTCACAAAGGCATTACAAGAACTACTCCCGGACATTCAAGAAACCGATTTGGTACCTGGGGGAGCTGGTGTCCGTGCACAGGCATGTGATAGAGAAGGGGGTCTGATAGACGACTTCCTAATACTGGAAAGTGATAAAGTAATCAATGTTGGCAATGCCCCTTCACCTGCAGCAACTTCCTCCCTTGCTATTGGAACTTATATTTCTGGCTTAGCCATGAAAAGATTTAAGTAAGTATTAAACCTTTTGGGCATGATTTACTGTTAAGTACATCTCAAAGTTCAAATTATGAAAAAAGGAACAAAAATATTCTTAATTGCAATCGTGCTAATAGCAACTCAGGCATGTGCTCAAAAAAAAGAAGAGGCTAATGGTTCTGCAAAAGCTAAAGTGGAACGTGGAGATATTATCTCATTAACAGAAGCAGATTGGAAAGCCAAGTTAACCCCCGAGCAATATTACGTTTTACGAGAGCAGGGCACTGAGCGTGCATTTACTGGCAAGTATTGGGATAATAAGGAAGCTGGCATTTACACATGTGCTGCATGCGATCTTCCTCTATTTGAATCAGCTACTAAATTTAAATCCGGAACAGGTTGGCCAAGTTTCTATGAACCTCTGAAAGCTAAGAATGTAAAAGAAGCCGCAGATCGAAATTATGGAATGCGATGGCCTGAAGTAAGTTGTGCAAGATGCGGCGGTCATCTAGGTCATGTGTTTCCCGATGGGCCAAAGCCAACTGGTCTTCGATATTGCATCAACTCCGTTTCCTTAGGGTTTATCCCAAAAGACTGACTTAAAAAATGCCAATT